>NZ_PDYS01000026.1:0-20052 GCF_002743155.1 Sporosarcina sp. P1 | reverse complement strand
TCGACTTGCATGTATTAGGCATGCCGCCAGCGTTCGTCCTGAGCCAGGATCAAACTCTCCATAAGAGAAATTCGATTAGCTCGAGTTTCATTTGCTGGCATCAATTAAGATACTCATTTTGTTTGTGTCATCGTCAGATGCACAAACTGTATTTCGTTAACGTTTTGCTGTTCAGTTTTCAAGGTTCATTCGGTCGGTCTCTCGTAAGAGGCAACTTTCTAATATTAACATCTCATCATTTCGTTGTCAACACTTTTTCTTAAAAAGTTTTTCTTGTTAAGTTTGATGTTTTCGCAACTGCTTGATGCGACGCTTATAAATATACCACCGCATTTGTGGGAATGCAAGCTTTTTCACCATTCTTTTAAAAAAGAATGGCGAAACCGCATAGCGCCGCGAATCCCGGCACCCCTAGTATAGCTAAGATCATGCCAGATGCAATGTTTACAGGTACGTAGATTCCAATAAATCCACCAGCGATATTCATTAAGAAAAGAATAAAGAACGCAAAAGCTAATCTAAACCAGAATACCGATAAGCGCTCCATGTTTTTTTCAAGAGTGGTCCGACTCATACTTAAAAGCAATAATGCAACGGCTCCTAATATAGCTATGACTAAAATCCTCACAGAAAACGCCCTTTCTATCTCATAGATACTTATCTATATGCGCCTCTGCAGAGGATTAGTCTAGTCGTTCCCTACCTTTTAATTCTTTTTATAATTCTCGACGACCTTCCAATGCTCTAGACAATGTAACTTCATCCGCATATTCTAGATCTCCACCGACAGGTAAGCCATGAGCGATACGCGTTGTCGTGATTCCGGATGGTTTAACCAGCCTCGAAATATACATGGCCGTTGCTTCTCCTTCTATAGTAGGGTTCGTCGCAAGAATCAATTCCTGCACTTCGTCCTCTTGAAGTCTAGTTAGTAATGATGGAACATTGATATCTTCCGGCCCGATTCCGTCCATCGGTGATATTGCACCTTGTAATACATGGTACAAACCACGATAGTCACGCATTTTCTCCATGGCAATCACGTCTTTCGGATCTTGCACGACACATATTGTCGAGCGATCACGTGATTGATCCTGACAGATGTAGCACGGATCGATATCAGTAATATGGCCACAAACTGAACAAAACTGAAGATTACGTTTCGCATCCACTAACGCTTTAGCAAAATCTAGCACAGTATCTTCTTTCATACTTAATACAAAAAACGCCAGACGACCCGCAGTTTTGGGGCCAATGCCTGGCAATTTCATAAAGCTATCCATTAATTTAGATATAGGTTCAGGATAATGCATTATACAACCTCCTAGAACATCCCGGGCAAGTTCATTCCTTTTGTAAATTGGCCCATTGTGGAGTTCGTAATTTCTTCCGCTTTTGCAATAGCATCATTTGTAGCTATGACAATCAAGTCTTGTAAGATTTCTACGTCTTCTGGATCTACCGCTTCTGGATCAATGATTACTTCAAGTACTTCTTTATGGCCTGAGACGATTACTTTTACCATCCCACCACCTGCTGTACCTTCCATTCGCTCATTTCCTAAGTTCTCCTGTGCCTCTGCCATCTTCTTTTGCATCTTCTGCATCTGCTTCATCATACCTTGCATATTCCCTGCTCCACGCATAAATAATTCCTCCTTAGTAAATTACTCTTCTATTGTAATAAAATCTTTTCCAAACATTTTCTCAGCTTCAGTTACGAGTGGGTCTGCGTCTTCAATTGTTGCTTCTTCTATAAACGCCGACGTTTGTTGTTCATCTACTGACTGTTGAGGGTTTTCCTTACTTTTTTGACTAGCCAATCCACTTTTTTGAATGAAATCAGCACGAACTTGCAACCAGCTTTCTTCCGCTACATAGATTACTTCATAACCTTTGCCTGTCAGCCGCAGTAACGCATCCGATAAGCCTGCTTGTAATGTAGCATTTTCAGAAGCCATCAAGCAATGAATTTCATATTTAAATTTTAGCACAAATGCCGTCTCAGATGCTGCTACAGGCTCCGTCTCTTCCAACAAAGCAGCGTGCGAACGTTGCATACTTTGCATCATACCTGCCCATTGCTCACGAATCACTTGAATATCGGACTTTGTTGCCGCTTTTAAAACCTCTATAATTTTACCCGTTGGTACTTTGGCAGACCTAGAAGCAGTTGAGGCAGCTCTTTTTGCAGGTGCTTGTGGTTCGGTGGCTTGTTGCACAGCCCCTGCTGCTACTTGTTGCTGAAGTTGTCTAACGGTCTGTTCTAGCATTGCAAACTTCTGGGCCATTTCAGGATCGGCTACGGAAGTAGATACTTGTCGTTGCTCTCCAGAATGAATCATTTTCAATAAAGCGGATTCGATATAGACCTTCCCGTGATTAGAAAAACGCATTTCTTGTTGTGTTTTTGAGAGGATATCGATGTACCGGTATAATTCATCCGAATGAAACTCTTGGGCAAGCTCTTGAAATCTTTCACCATCTGAAATCAACTCCAGAAGATTTGTCAATTCGGGCGCGGTGCCAAGCAGTAAAATATCGCGGAAAAATGTAATCATGTCTTCGGCAAGTCTACCTACATCTTTACCTTCAGCAATCAGTTTATGCAATAAAGACAATGCGGATCCCGCGTCTTTCGCTTGAATTGATTGTGCAAGTTGATAAAATATTTCTTCACCAATTGCTCCAGTCACAAGCAACGCATCACTTGTTGTCAACTTGTCTCCGCTAAACGACACGGCTTGGTCAAGCATACTAAGTGCATCCCGCATTCCACCTGTCGCAGCTTGTGCGATTGCGCGCAATGCTCCGGTCTCCACAGTAACTCCAATATCTCCAATAACCTTCTCCATTCGCTCAATGATTTCAGGTGACGTAATAGGTTTGAAATCAAATCGCTGACATCTAGAAATGATAGTGAGCGGCAACTTATGAGGTTCCGTAGTCGCCAGAATAAATACGACGTGGGCTGGAGGTTCTTCCAGTGTCTTCAACAATGCATTAAAAGCTGAATTGGACAGCATATGCACTTCATCAATAATATAGACTTTAAATCGTGCGTTGGAAGGTGCCACATGCACACGTTCAATAATGTCACGAATTTCTTCTACGCGCGAATTGGAAGCCGCATCAAATTCAGTTACATCCGTGTTCGATCCTTCTGTAATGCTTTTGCACGTCTCGCATTCATTGCATGGTTCTGTTGCTGGTCCGTTTTCACAGTTAAGTGCTTTTGCAAATATCTTCGCCGCACTCGTCTTTCCCGTTCCACGAGGTCCTGAGAATAGATACGCATGTGTCGTCTTCTGATGGAGAAGGGTATTTTGCAGAGTTTGCTTGATCGCCTGCTGACCTGACATTTCACCAAAAGCCTGCGGTCTGTAAGCGCGGTATAGTGCTTGGTAAATCAACTGCTTTTCCCCCTTTTTCTCCGATTGCATAATACTTTTATCATAACATGAAACACGAATTTTTCACCGTATATCGCTTTAAAATATTACGCAAATACTTCCGTCCATTCGTCTTTCTTATCAAGCATTGTGCGTGCAATTTCTTTTGCCCCTTCTAGGCTATGACTTGCTGCCCAGCCACACTGTATTTCGTTACATGCTGGTACTTCCGTCGCCAACAGTACGTCATTTAATGTATTCTCTACTATAGAAAGAATATCGTTATAGTCATCATGATTGATGACGGCTAGATAATAACCTGTCTGACAGCCCATTGGACTGATATCGACGATTTGATCCGAGTGGTTACGGCTGAATTCTGCCATCATATGTTCTAGTGAATGAAGGGCGGGCATATCCATGTGATCTGTATTTGGCTGACAAAAGCGGATATCATATTTCAAGATCTTATCGCCATTCTTTCCTTCAGTAGTTCCCGCTAATCGAATATAAGGTGCTTTCACTTTCGTATGATCCAAATTAAAACTTTCAACGTTCATTTTTTTCTCAGACAATGTAAATCGCTCCCTTTCAGTTATGCGTACTACTTTGAAGTATACACTACTTTAGGGACATAAAAAACTCGTCCATAATGAAATGGACGAGTGAATTATTGAATTAATGCCGTGCACCTATCTTCGACTGCCGCACATAAGCGTTACTCTTGTCGTTGGCTCGGTCTAGGCTACCCCGCGGCACATGAGAGAGTCCACTTAATGCTGCTTCCTTCCGGACCTGACATGATTCATGGGTTCCCATTGCGCAGGACCCAGACGTCAACACTACGTGCAAGAGGCAGACCCTACATGCGGACAGCCTCAGAAAAGGAATTCAGTCTTGCTAGAGCGGATTGCAAGTTACAGGGCACCGCTAATTCCCCACCTAGCACGGCATTTATTATTATACCCATAGTTAATTATGATTGCAACGGTAAACCCTGTAATCTTCAGAATGTGTTTCAATATCCTACTGTATAAACGGCGAAAAACCTTTTGTCCGAATATATTAGATAGTATACTAATTGAATTCCAATGGAGGGATTACCATGGATCAAACTAAACGTTATGCGCTCATTGTGTTGTCTACCGCCTGCTTAGCTTATTGGTAATTATTTTCTCACAATCGGATATCAACTTCATGTATGGTGTATTAATGCAGTTCGTTGCCTTAATGAGTTTTATTATTGGCACTTCATTTATTGCTATGAGAAAAAAGGAAAAAATAATGGTTGACGTTTTAAAAAAGACGTGATAAGATATTATTTGTCTGATACGGAGGAATACCCAAGCCCGGCTGAAGGGATCGGTCTTGAAAACCGACAGGGGTGTTAAAGCCCGCGGGGGTTCGAATCCCTCTTCCTCCGCCATATTTTTGACAGCATACGTTACTCGATGTAACGTTTTTTTATTGCTTAAAAATAATAACTTAATTACAAACCACCGAACTGCGGTCTAGGCAGATACGGCCGACTGGTATACAATTATAAATTCCTGAAAAGAATACATCCATTATGAAAAAACAGCGCCAGAGACTGAATCAGTCCTGACGCTGTTTTTATTTTGTAATGTATGCGCCTGCCTCTGCGGGTTGCAGTGCAAGTGCTTGATAATGGGGAAAGCTTTGTTCTAATGATGCCGCCACTTGTTGCTCTGTTCCTGGTGGTACAGCTACGAAAAGAGACGGGCCCGCTCCACTGATTGTCATACCGTACGCGCCTGCTTCCTTACAAGCTAAACGTATTTCATCAAAGTTAGGGAATCCAACTTTTCGATAGGGCTCATGATATTGATCTCGTTCCATCATGCGGCCTGCCGTCACCCAATCCGATTGCGCAATAGCGGCTGTCATCACACTGCCCGCTGCACTTCCGCGTACTGCAACTTTATGCGTCAGTCGCTCAGGTAGCAACCCACGCGAAGCTTCTGTCTTTAAAGCAACCGGTGGCACTAATATGACAATACCAATTGGAGGTGCAGGGAATGTGAGCACTTCCATCTCATCTTCGGCGAAGTACGATACTGTCATCCCTCCAATCAATGCAGCGGTAACGTTATCGGCATGTCCTTCCAGTTCGCTACCGATTCGCAACTTATCTTTTGGAGACAGTTGCAAGTCCGCTAGTTCACTTGCGATTTCAATACCTGCGGCAATTGCCGTAGCACTACTACCTAAACCTTTTCCTAAAGGAATGTCTGAACGTACTACTAACTTTTGCGATGCAATGACTCGATCATACCGCGTTGCTACATGCTGAATAGTCTGCACGATTAAATTTGTTTCATCCGTTGGCAATGCAGCATACTCTTTATCTTGATACAAAACATACCACGCGTTGGCCGGTGTAACTTCTATCGTCATGTTAAGTGAGAGGGCAAGACCTAAATGATCGAAGCCGGGTCCGAGATTAGCCGTTGTGGCTGGTACGGTCACTGAAAAACCGGCTTCTGTCATTAGTTTGTCCCCTCTTTCAATTCTTTTAAGAAGTTATCGAACTGTTCATTTGTCATCATAGGCTTATGTGCATTAACATTGATTGCTGTTTCAGGATCCTTCAATCCATTACCTGTTAGGATTCCAACTATCGTTGTTCCTTTTTCAATCAATCCCGCATCTAGTCGTTTCTTGATACCCGCAATTGTTGCACAAGATGCTGGCTCTGCAAAGATCCCGTCTGTTGCAGCTAGTAATTGGTAAGCTTCCAAGATTTCCTCATCAGTAGCGGATAAAATGTCGCCACCAGATTCTTCAAGTGCTTGCGTTGCCAAATGCCAACTTGCAGGGTTTCCGATACGGATTGCTGTTGCTACCGTTTCGGGCTCTTCGAATACACGGTCATATACGATTGGCGCTGCACCGTCTGCTTGAACTCCTAGTAACTTCGGTGTAGCCGTACCTTTTTTCTCTGCGTATTCTTTGAAACCTTTCCATGCCGCGGAAATGTTACCCGCGTTTCCAACAGGCAAAGCGAAGATATCCGGTACACTACCGAGCTGTTCAATTGTTTCAAATGCTACGGTCTTCTGGCCTTCAAGTCGATAAGGGTTCACAGAGTTCACCAACGCAATTTTCCCTTCGCCTAGTTCACGTACCATACGGAGTGCTTCGTCAAAGTTTCCTTCAATAGCGACGATTTCGGCACCATACATTTTCGCCTGCGCCAGCTTGCCTAATGCAATACGACCTTCAGGAATAACGACAATTGTACGCATACCTGCACGTGCACCATATGCTGCAGCTGCAGCAGATGTGTTACCCGTTGAAGCACAGATCAACGCTGTTTTCCCTTCTTCTTTCGCTTTTGCAACTGCCATTACCATTCCGCGGTCTTTAAATGAACCTGTTGGATTCGTTCCTTCTGTTTTCACATACAGATTGATTCCCCATTGTTTTGATAAGTTCTCGAGATGGATTAACGGTGTATTTCCTTCTTGCAATGTCAATGAAGGAGTATTCTCTGTCACCGGCAACCATTCTTTATATTCTTCAATCAATCCATTCCATCTTCTCATAATTCCTTATTCTCCTTCCACACGGTAATGACTTGAAATGTCAATGACCGCAGGTGTATCTTTTAAGTCTGTTAAAATATCTAAATGTTGTTGACGGGAAATTTTATGTGTAATGAAGATTAAATCCGCGCCTTCACCGTGCATATCTGAATCTTGAACAACTGTCGCTAGACTCGCTTTATGGTGACTATAAATAGATGTCAATTCCGTCAACACGCCTACTTCGTCACGTACCGTTATACGGTGGAAATAGCGAGCATACTTCTGATTATCCGTTTTTACTTTGCGTTCAAATTGCGGTGAATGCATTCTCTTACCATTCACGCCGAGCAAAATATTTCGGCAAGCCGCCACTACGTCACCTGTTACGGAAGTCGCTGTAGGTAATGAACCAGCTCCAGGTCCATAGAACATTGTCTCCCCTACTGAATCACTGTACACATACACTGCGTTGAATTCATTATTGACAGTAGCAAGTGGATGAGAGTTATGAACAAATACTGGCTCAACAGCTACTTCAATTCCTTCTTCATCTTTTTTGGCAGAACCCGTCATTTTAATTGTGTAACCGAATTGCTCTGCAAGCTGAAGATCACCGTCTGCAATTTCCTTCATGCCACGGACAAATACATCATCAAGATGCACTTCTGTGGAAAAGGATAGTGACGCGAGAATAACCATCTTACGCGCTGCATCAATACCATCTACATCAGCTGAAGGATCAGCTTCCGCAAAGCCCAGTTCCGTGGCTTCCGCCAACGCGTCTTCATAAGTCTTATTTTCATGCTTCATCTTTGTTAAAATGAAGTTAGTCGTTCCATTAACGATTCCTGTTAATGCGGTAATGCGGTCGGACGCTAATCCATCTTCTAATGTACGGATTAATGGAATACCGCCACCCACACTCGCTTCATATAATAAGTCGCATTTATTTTCATCCGCTAATTTTAATAATTCAGGTCCCGACTCTGCCATGACATCCTTGTTTGCAGTGACAACACCCTTACCCGCTTCAAGTGAACGTCGAATTGCTTCAGACGAACCTCCTGTCACTTCAATAATTAAATCAATTTCAGGGTCGTTTAACACTTCTTCAAGTGATGTAGTGAACATTTCTTTAGGTATCACGCCATTGCGTTTTTTATCCAAGTTTTTAACAAGGACTTTTTTGATAGACACAGGAACGCCAAGTTTATGTCGCAGGTCATCTTGATGATTATGCAAGATCGTTGCAACGCCGCTTCCCACTACTCCATAACCTAGCAAACCAATATTAATTTCTTTTTTTTCATTTTTCATTTGACGATTCTCCTAACTATATGTACACTATGAAAAAACAATCGTTCTTCGTATAAGGACAATTATAGAGAATTCTGCCTTTAATAACAACCTGTTTTCACGAATCTTCTAAAAATAGATAGATAATCTCAAAAAAGATAGGATCTGGTACCCAATGAAAGTTTGTAAATTTGGCGGAACATCCGTCGCATCCGCGGAACAAATTCGGAAAGTGGTCGACATTGTTGTATCCGACCCATCGAGAAAGATTGTCGTAGTTTCTGCGCCAGGTAAACGGTTTTCTTCTGACATTAAGGTAACTGATTTGCTTATTGATTTGGCAAATGCCTCACTTGCTGGTGAAGACACTCTAGATTCGCTGCAAATGGTTGTGGACCGTTACAAAGAAATTGCAGAAGGACTTGGCTTAGATGAAGAAATTGCACAAGTAATTGAGCAAGATGTTATTAGACGCCTGAATAAAGATCAATCTGATGAAATTCTATACGTAGACAGCTTGAAAGCCGCTGGGGAAGACAATAATGCAAAAATGATTGCGGCTTACTTCCGGCATATCGGTGTCGAAGCAGAGTATGTAAACCCCCGTGACGGTGGATTACTTGTTAACCATCGTCCAGAACGTGTACGCGCTCTCCCAGAAGGCAATGAAAAGCTCTGTAAACTACGTGATAAAGAAGGTATCATTGTATTTCCAGGCTTCTTCGGCTACACAGAAGACGGAACATTGCGTACGTTTAACCGTGGTGGCTCAGATATTACAGGCGCCCTGCTAGCGGCAGCAACGAATGCAGAACTTTATGAAAACTTCACCGATGTAGATTCAGTTTTCTCAGCAAATCCAACAGTTATTGAAAATCCACGTGCGATCGATGCTATGACATACCGAGAAATGCGTGAGCTTGCATATGCAGGGTTTTCTGTGTTTCACGAGGAAGCTTTAGTGCCTGCATTTCGGCACAAGATTCCTGTTTGCATTAAGAACACCAACAATCCAAGTGCGCCCGGCACAATGATTGTTCGGGACCGTGACCATAGCCTTCAATCTGTTGTCGGAATCGCTGCTGATAAAGGGTTTTCTACACTCTTCGTTGCTAAGTACTTGATGAACCTAGAAATTGGTTTTGGACGTCACTTGCTACAAATCTTGGAAGAAGAAGAAATTCCATTTGAACATACACCGTCAGGTATTGATAACTTGTCTGTTATTATTCGCGATGAGCATTTAACACCCGAAAAGGAAGCACGTATCGTTAAGCGCATAGGACAAGAGTTATGTCCTGATGATGTACATTTCCAACGTGGTTATTCCATGGTAGTACTGGTGGGTGAAGGCATGCGCCATGCAAGAGGATTGGCAGCACGCGCGGCATCTGCTATAGCTCGTACAGGTGCAAATATCGAAATGATCAACCAAGGTTCTTCAGAGGTCAGTTTAGTATTCGGTATTCAAGAAAAAGATGAAAACATTGTCCTTCGAGAGTTATATCAGGAGTTTTTTTCAGAAGTTCCTGTTCATTAATGTAAACGACACGCCTTATATAAGGGGTGTCGTTTCTTTCATTTTTTCAGCTATTTTCCCGATAATCAACTCAATATCCTCGTCATTTCCTATCAAATCATATTCTTCGATGTTCAGCCGAATGACTGGGCATGCAGTAAAAGAATCAATCCACTGTTCATAGCGACGATACATTTCTTCCCAATAACTTCTTGGTGTTTGCGTCTCCATATCCCTGCCACGCTCTTCAATACGCTCAAGAATGACAGGTAGTGGTCCTTCCAAGTAAATAAGCGCATTCGGATGTGGGAAATATGGTGTCATTACCATTGCTTCATATAGATGCATATATGTTTCAAAGTCGACCGCTTCCATAGTTCCTTCATCAGCGTGCATTTGAGCAAAGATCCCTACGTCTTCATAAATGGAACGATCTTGTACAAAACCGCCACCGCTTTCAAAGATATGCTTTTGCTCTTTAAAACGTTCTGCCAAAAAGAAGATTTGCAAATGAAAACTCCAACGCTCAAAGTCTTCGTAAAATCTCTCTAAATATGGATTTTCCGCTACGTTTTCCAAGGACTCTTGAAATCCGAGTCTTTTGGCAATCGCATGTGCCATTGTTGACTTCCCTACTCCCACCATTCCCGCTACCGCAAATACACTATTTTTCGGTATATTAGGTAACTTCATTTAGCTTCCTACCTTTCTCTACTGCTTCATAAACTTTGCTTAGTATTGTATCCATGTCTTCTTTATTACGCACGTAGTCTACTACATCCCCATTTATATGGATAACTTGGACATCGGAAAACGTTGCTTCAAACTCTGGCAAATAGGTACGATAGTCTTCCGAAAGCTGCAGTAAATAATCAGAATCCATATCTGCTTCATACGATCGACCACGCTTGTCTATTCGGTCGAGTAATGTTGGAATAGATGCCGACAATGAAATAACGACATTCGGCATAGGTAGATCTTTCGTCAAAATATGATAAATATCTTTATATTTTACAAAGTCTTTTGACTCTAATGTACGTTGCGCAAATAGCATATTTTTAAATACATGATAATCAGCCACCACGGGTAATCCTTGTGAAATATATTCTTTATTAATTTTCTTCAATTGTTCATATCGATTACACAGGAAAAACATTTCCGTTTGGAAACTCCATTTTTCTTTGTCTTGATAAAAATGATCGAGAAAAGGATTTTCTCCACTAATCTCTCTTAATTGATTATATGAAAAGGTCTCGGCAATCGCTGCCGTGAGTGTAGTCTTCCCTACACCAATCGGACCTTCTACCGCAATAAACGGGACAAACATTTACCATTCACCCTTTCAATTCGTTACCTTTCCATTTTATCATAGACGACCATATGCAATGTGACTTATATTAAGTCGTTTATTGTTTTCTTGTTGTCTGTTTCACGTGGAACATTTCACTAATTGATTTTGGTGTTACGCATGATAGACTGTTGATAAGGAGGGATGAATTGATGAAAGATGATGAATACTACATGAGACTGGCAATAGCAGAAGCAGAAAAAGCTGCCTCTCTAGCTGAAGTGCCAATTGGTGCGGTTATTGTACATAATGAACAAGTAATTGCTGCAGCATATAATCTTCGTGAAACCACACAAAATGCTGTCACTCACGCAGAACTATCCGCCATCCAAATAGCTTGTGAGAAGATAGGTAGTTGGCGTTTAGAAGACACTACACTATACGTCACACTCGAACCTTGCCCTATGTGTGCAGGAGCCATACTACAATCTCGTATTCCACGAGTCGTCTACGGCGCACGCGACCCAAAAGGTGGCTGCGTCCATACCTTCTACAATCTACTTAACGACTCCCGGTTTAATCATGAATGCATCGTAACAGAGGGTGTCCTTGGTAAAGAGTGCGGACAACTTCTCACCACCTTCTTTCGATCCCTAAGAGAAAAAAGAAAAGCTGCAAAAAAAGAAGCCCAACGCTTAGAGTCAAACTCCTAAGTGTAGGGCTTCATTCTTTTGTATTTCACTAATAAGCTTTTGATTTTGAAAAAGCATACTTGTAGATTATGTGGAGCACAAGTCAATGGTGTGTTTCTACTTACTGAGGTGCTTCTATCTTTTCTTTCCCACCCATGTACGGTCGAAGCACATCTGGAATCACCACAGAGCCATCTTCCTGCTGATAATTCTCCAGAATTGCTGCTACTGTACGACCAACAGCCAAACCACTACCGTTCAATGTATGAACATATTCAGGCTTCGCACCCGGCTCACGACGGAAACGGATATGTGCTCGACGCGCCTGGAAATCCTCAAAGTTAGAACAAGAAGAAATTTCTCTATAGACATTTTGTGTAGGAATCCATACTTCCAAATCGTACTTCTTGGCAGCTGTGAAACCTAAATCTGCTGTGCACATCTTGAGAGCACGATACGGTAATTTCAACAACTGCAATACCTTTTCCGCATGGCCAGTCAATTTTTCCAACTCATCATATGAATCTTCCGGTTTCACAAAGCGAACCAACTCCACTTTATTGAACTGATGCTGACGAATTAATCCACGTGTATCACGACCTGCAGATCCTGCTTCAGAACGGAAATTTGTACTGTATGCTGTGAACGCAATCGGCAACTTAGACCCTTCCAAGATTTCATCGCGATAGAAATTGGTAACGGGAACTTCAGATGTCGGGATCAAGAAGTAGTCCTCTTCTTCAATCAAGAACGCATCTTCTTCAAACTTCGGCAGTTGTCCTGTTCCAGTCAAGCTTGTACGGTTTACTAAATATGGTGGCAGCATTTCCTCGTAGCCATGTTCTTCTTGATGAAGATCCAGCATGAAGTTGATCAGTGCACGTTCAAGTCGTGCACCGAGTCCGCGATAAAACACAAAACGACTACCTGTCACTTTTGCTGCTCGTTCAAAATCAAGTAGTTGAAGATCCGTTCCAATTTCCCAGTGTGGTTTAGGTTCGAAGTTAAACGTTGGTAACTCTCCCCACGTACGGACTTCTACATTGTCATCTTCACTATCCCCTACTGGCACACTATCATGTGGAATGTTCGGAATACGCATAAGCACATAATTCAATTCCTCTTCAACTGTAGCAAGCTCTTGATCATACGCTTTGATTTCCTCGCCGACCTTTTTCATCTTTGCGATGACTTCATCTGCATCTTCTTTATTGCGCTTCATTTGTGCTACTTGTTGTGATACTTCATTACGCTCAGCTTTTAGTACTTCTACTTTAGATAAGATTTCGCGACGTTTCTCATCAAGACCACCAAACTTTTCAAAGTCGGTTAAATCTTCTCCGCGTTTACTGAGCTTGGCTTTTACTTCTTCAAAATTTGCACGCAATAGTTTACTGTCTAGCACGCCATCCGCCTCCTTGTATTTACATCACTGATAATAAAAGACAATAAAAAAAGCCCTCCATCCCCTAAAATAGGGACGAGAACTACCCGCGTTGCCACCCAAATTGGCTGATTGCCCAGCCCACTTGTTTGAGATATCGGCTCAACTGACCGGCAAAACCTACTGATTCGGCTTTGCTACTCCAGGACGGATTCACAACGGTTTTTACTAGCTTTCACCATCCGCTAGCTCTCTAAAAAAAACACTGTCGCTACTGCTTCCTATCATCGTAATAATGTGAAATTAAATATACCATACTACAATTTCTGATTATTGACAAGTGACATGGTACATTTTCGCATGGGAAACACCGACAACCTAAAAATATAGTAGCTCTTTACAATCACTTTGGCACAGACGCAAAGCTACTTCATGTAATTTGTGGAAAGCTAATGCGGGACCACTGTAGCCATGAGATAACTCATGCAATTTGGAGTTAACCCATGGCTGGACGTAATCCTCCAGTTCCCGTGTGGTTCTAAGATTTAACTTGCTCTAACATCAATACCCTAATAAAGTGAAGAACCAATCCAATCAAAAGTTACGAACTGCGAATCGCCATTAATTCACTCTCTGCAAGCTTCGAAATTTCCAAACCTTTCATCGGCGTGCCAATTCCTTGTGATAGCTTAGCGATCAACTCGTAATCCTGGTAATTCGCAGTAGCCTCTACAATAGCACGTGCAAATGCTTCCGGATTATCTGATTTGAAAATACCTGAACCAACAAAGACTCCGTCCGCTCCAAGTTCCATCATTAATGCTGCGTCAGCAGGCGTTGCAACACCACCAGCAGAATAGTTCACAACCGGTAAGCGACCAGCTTCTTTAATAGCAAGTAGTATTTCATACGGAGCACCAAGATTACGGGCTTCTGTCATTAACTCGTCTTTGCTCATATGTACTACTTTACTGACTTGAGCATTAATCATTCGCAAGTGACGCACTGCTTCTACGATATTCCCTGTTCCTGGCTCTCCTTTTGTACGGAGCATTTTGGCCCCTTCACCTAAGCGACGCGCAGCTTCACCAAGGTTTCTCGCTCCACAAACAAATGGTACGCTGAAATCGCTTTTCAATAAGTGAAACTCGTCGTCCGCAGGTGTTAGTACTTCACTTTCATCTATGAAGTCCACCCCTAATGCTTCCAATACACGTGCTTCTGAAATATGACCAATACGTGCTTTTGCCATGACAGGAATGGATACTGCCTTTTGCACTTCTTCTACAATTCGTGGGTCTGCCATTCGTGCAACGCCACCTGCTGCACGAATATCAGAAGGTACTCGCTCCAGTGCCATTACCGCAATTGCCCCCGCTGCTTCCGCCACCTTTGCTTGCTCCGCATTGATTACATCCATAATAACGCCACCATAATTAAAATTCATTTTACTTCCTCCTTTTTGTTATTTTCAGTATAATTGAAATTGACCATATGAAAATAGCCAGTTACGTACTAAACAACATGGTCAGACTAGAGGGTTCATGATGGATATGATTTTTATCGAGCTTCAAAAAAATTCGGATACTCCGCTTTATCAACAAATATATAATCAAATTAAACAAGACATGATCGATGGCAAATTTCCCGTTGGCATGAAACTCCCCTCCAAACGTCAACTCGAGGAGTTTCTTAACGTCAGCCAAACAACTATTGAAATGGCTTATGATCAGCTGATGGCGGAAGGTTTTATCGCAGCGGAACCACGAAAAGGTTATTTCGTTCAAGCAATAGAGGAACTCGCCTATGTACAGCCTGTAAAATCAGAGACTCTATCTGAGGTTCCCGTAACCAAACCTGTGGATTATGACTTTTCACCAAGTTTCATTGATACAGAAAACTTTCCATTCATTATTTGGAGAAAATACGCGCGAGATATTATGGATACATCACATGCCCACTTATTGTTACTCGGAGATCCACACGGTGATATTGAGTTGCGTCAAGAAATTGCACGCTATTTGTACCATTCACGTGGAGTAGACTGTACACCTGAACAAATCATTGTTGGTTCCGGTACAGAGCAGCTTTTACCTTTAATTATTCGGATACTAGGAGAACAAGCTCGCTATGCAATTGAAGATCCAGGCTATCTGATGACGAAACACGTCTTTTCCGAAAACTACAGAATGACGATTCCTATCGCAGTTGATCATGAAGGACTTGACGTAAAGGCCTTACAACGCTCTGATGCTTCTATAGCCTATGTTACCCCTTCCCACCAGTTCCCAACCGGTACAGTACTGTCTGCAGCTCGTAGAATCGCTCTTTTGAACTGGGCTGCGTCCAATCCCGAGTTTTTCATAATTGAAGATGACTATGACAGTGAATTCCGTTATCGTGGACGTCCTATACCTTCCTTGCAAGGGATGGATAAAGGAGAAAATGTCATCTATTTAAGTACGTTTACCAAATCACTTATGCCATCTATGCGGATTGCCTACATGGTGTTACCACCAAGGCTATTGGATACGTACCGGCAGGCTTTCATTCCCTACTCTTCTTCTGTACCACGGATAGATCAACATATTTTGGCACGTTTCATGGCAGATGGACAATTCTCGCGCCACCTGAACCGCATGCGTAAAATCTATCGTCGAAAAATGCACACGTTGACGAATTTATTGAAATCGTATGAACCTAGCATTTCATTCTCGGGCGATGAAGCAGGTATGCATGTCTTGCTTCACATTCATACGACCAGAACTGAAAAGGAGCTAATCAGTGAAGCTCTTCAATCAGGAATAAAGGTTCGTGGTCTAGACACTTATAAGGTAATGCCTGATCAATCCCCCCCTTCATTCCTGATCGGCTTCGGTGGTCTAACTGAAAATGATATCAAACTGGCAATCCCAAAGTTGCTTGACGTGTGGAACATAAAAAAGACAGCGATACCTAAGTAGGTACGCTGTCTTTTGATAGTTAATTAAATAAGCCTTTTACGAAACCAGTAGAACTATTCCACGCACTAGAGAAGAAATTACCGATTGCTCCCACAGTTAACGAGAACCAACCAGCTTTCCTCACTTCTTCCGTCGTGACTACTTCCGTATCAACTATTTTCCCATCAATAAAACCAAGATCTGATCCATCTTTTTTTACTAGCTTTACATGACCAACAACCGTACCTTTTTTAATCGGTGCTTGGACTTGTCCGTTTTTCACCAATTTTTCATCTAATATGAGTTCAGCTGTATAGTCTTGATCTTCACCATTACGAACTAACATACTAATAGGTTTCTTTGTAGCAATCGCTACTTTTTTTTCTTTCCCCTTAATAACATCTAGTGTTTTCTGCTTCTTGAACTGATGTCCTGCTTTAAGTAGCTCTATTTCACTAAACTCTTTGAAGCCATAGTCAAATAATTCACGAGTAGCATCAAAACGTGCTTCATACGATCCAACGCCTTTATCATCCACTGCATTCATTACGACAGCAATAACACGTCGTCCATCATGTACGGCAGTCCCAGTGAAACAATGTCCCGCAAATTCCGTAGTCCCTGTTTTCAAACCATCGATTCCTTCATATTCATACACTAGCCCAGGTAACATGAAGTTCCAGTTCACCATATCAATTGCATCATCCGTACCTTCACGGAATGTCTTTTTTGCAATTTTGGTCGTATCTAGTACTTCGGGATATTCCTTCAATAAATGATAGGCTAGTTTGGCAACAGAACGAGCTGGCATAACGTTTTCATCTTTCTCACCAAACGCACTTGGGTGCATACCTTGTAAATCACTATTGTTCAGCCCTGTAGAATTGACAAATTTATAATCTGTCAATCCAAGTTCTTCAGCTTTTTCATTCATTAAATTGACAAATTCCTCTTCTGATCCTGCAATTGACTCCGCAATCGCAATAGTCGCCGCATTTGCTGAATAAATGGCTACAGCTTCATAAAGCTCACGAATTGTATAGGATCCATCACGACGAAGTGGTACATTACTTAAACGACGATCTTGCGAAACTTTATACGTATACTCTGTTACCTTGTATTCCTGATCCCATGTAATCGTTCCATCCTCAAGAGCTTCAAACATCAAGTACTCCGTCATCATTTTCGTCATACTCGCAATACCGAGCGGCTTATCCGCGTTCTCTTGATATAATACCTTTCCACTATCTGCATCTATCAAAATAGCTCCGTTTACACGGATGTCCAGTGAAGATTCACTTTCCTCTGCTGCTACAGATCCTTGCATACCAAACGTCATCAACAACATCATTGGTACCATTAAAACTGCCAACCATCTTTGTGTTACTTTTTTCACTCATCTTACCTCCGTAGTCACAATATCAAAAATCAGTGTACCATATTCCCAGCAAGTCAGATATGCTTATGGCAAAAAAAACGCATATTCCCGTATGGAAATCACTACATTTTATTATTCGCCATATAAAAACAAAAAAGGACAGGAGAAAATTCCTCGCTGTCCCTTAGATAGTAGATTAACGTACCGAATAGTTCGGTGCTTCTTTTGTAATTTGTACTTGGTGTGGATGACTCTCCAATAAACCAGCACCGGTCATACGAATAAATTGTGCATTTTCACGATGCGCTTCCAGATCCTTCGAACCGCAGTATCCCATACCTGCTCGAATACCTCCTATAAGCTGATGAATTGTATCAGACAAAGGCCCTTTATATGGCATACGACCTTCAATGCCTTCAGGTACCAGTTTCTTTTCATCTTCTTGGAAGTAACGATCTTTTGAACCTTTTTCCATCGCTGCAACAGAACCCATTCCACGGTATACTTTAAAACGACGTCCCTGGAAGATCTCAGACTCTCCTGGGCTCTCCGTAGTACCTGCAAGCAGGCTTCCAAGCATAACCGCATGTCCACCTGCAGCCAATGCTTTGACAATATCGCCAGAGTACTTAATTCCGCCATCAGCAATAATTGTCTTGCCATATTTACGCGCTACTGTTGCACATTCATAGATAGCAGTGATCTGTGGTACACCAACACCTGCAACTACACGGGTAGTACAAATAGAACCAGGGCCAATACCAACCTTCACTACATCAGCGCCTGCTTCGTACAATGCTTCTGCTGCTTCTGCTGTGGCCACGTTTCCTGCAACAATCGCAAGGTCCGGATAATTTCTACGAATGTCTTTCACGGTGTCAATAACACCTTTAGAGTGTCCGTGTGCCGTATCAATGACTATTAGGTCAACTTCCGCCTGTACAAGCTTCTCAATGCGTGTAGAAGTGTCTACGGTGACTCCAACGGCTGCACCCACGAGTAAGCGCCCAGCCTTATCTTTTGCTGCATTAGGGAACTCAATAACTTTCTCGATATCTTTGATTGTAATTAACCCGTTAAGAATACCTTTATCGTCTACGATCGGGAGCTTTTCAATTTTATATTGCTGTAGCATTTTTTCAGCGTCTTCAAGTGTCGTTCCTACAGGAGCCGTCACCAAGTTTTCTTTCGTCATGACTTCATCAATGATAATGGAATAATCCTGAATGAATCTCAGGTCACGGTTCGTCAAAATACCAACCAGTTTCTTCTCTTCCATGTTGTTAACAATTGGAACACCTGAGATACGATATTTACCCATTAAATGCTCTGCATCAAATACTTGATGTTCCGGTGTAAGGAAGAACGGATTTTTAATAACTCCATTCTCAGAACGTTTAACCGTAACAACTTGCTCGGCTTGTTCTTCGATACTCATGTTTTTATGAATAACGCCGATTCCACCCTGACGAGCCATAGATATCGCCATTTTGGATTCTGTTACTGTATCCATACCTGCACTGATAATGGGTATATTCAACTTAATGCTATCTGTTAAGTTCACAGACAGCGAAACAGCTTTTGGCAATACTTCAGATGCAGCTGGCACCAATAATACATCATCGAACGTCAGACCTTCACGAGAAAACTTTGATTCCCACATTAACTTTCTGCCTCCTAAAATTACTATTGTCTATTCAGATTATTAAAAGGTTATCAGCGTCAATGAGACGTGTCAAGACAGAAGTTTATAAACTGACTATTACATTTATTTGTTGAATATTTTATTTAGTGACTTTTGCATCTTTAAGGGATTTGTCTGTGGTGCAAAACGATCGACTACTTGTCCGTTTGAATCAATTAAGAACTTCGTGAAGTTCCATTTGATACCTTCCGTTAATACACCCTTTTGCTGTTCAGCAAGATACGTAAATAAAGGTTCTGCTTCATCACCTTTCACATCTACCTTGGCAAACATAGGGAATGTCACACCATAATTCATTTGGCAGAAATTCATCGTCTCATCAATATCATCAAATTCTTGGTTATTGAAGTTATCCGATGGGAAGCCTAATATAACCAGCCCTTGATCTTTATATTCTTCATACAGTTGTTGCAGTTCTTTAAATTGTTTTGTGAAGCCGCATTTACTGGCGGTATTGACAATGACCATTGGATTTCCTTCAAATTCTTTTAGAGACTTCTTTTCTCCGTCTGTAGTTTTCACAGTAAAGTCGTAAACTGTTGTCATGCAGTATCGCCTCTTTTCTTTTAGTATATTTTACCTGACTATTGAACGAATACCTAGTATCTTGTTTACTAATAAGATTTTTAGAGTATTAAGGAGAATAATGTAGAGGGTAGTTTTAGGAACGCTTGGCGTGAGTCTTTGAGTGGTTAGGCAAGGGGATTGAGCACTGATTCGTGTGGGAATGAGCGCTTTAGACGTGTGATTGAGCGGATAACCGTGGGGATTGAGCGCTTTAGCTGATTGATAGAGCGGATAAACAAGACAATAGAGCGCTTGAGCAAACGGATAGAGCGAATAAGCGAGGCGATAGAGCGGTCAATGCATTTCATAGAGCGGTTATGTTGGACGATAGCGCGCTTT
>NZ_PDYS01000025.1:0-26526 GCF_002743155.1 Sporosarcina sp. P1 | reverse complement strand
GCGTGCTTGTTCTTTTAAGGTAAACAATCGTTCAGTCACATTCATCCGCTCCCACATCTTTTTATTCATTATAAACAAAAGTACCCTATAGGATAGACTTTTTTCAAAGTGTCTATCTTATAGGGTACATTTTATTTTTGAAGGGTTGGGGATTTTTTGTTATTTACTTTCTTCCATATCTTCTTGCGGTGTAGCACGGTACACAATAAACGACAGCACAACTGCCACAAGCGACATGGCGAATGCGATGAAGTAGACAAGTTCAACACCAGCAACGAGAGCCAAATCAGCAGTTACTGCGTCTTCAAGTGTTGTAGATTTATTTAGGAAGTGCAGTTGTCTCGCATTCATAATACTAATAAATACCGACACGCCAATAGCTCCTGCAACTGGTTGTAGCGTCGACATAACTGCGGTGCCGTGCGGATATAATCGCTTCGGTAGTTGATTCAATCCATTCGTCTCGGCCGGCATCATAATCGCAGATACACTGAGCATCAGCAAGATATAGCTCGTGACAACCACCCAAATGGGCGTATCGAGCGTCAATCGACTCATCATGAACATCGTTCCGCTGAGCACAATCGTCGCTGGAATCATCAGCACACGCGGACCAAACTTATCGAATAGTGAACCCATGAACGGAGACATAATACCATTTAAAATACTGCCTGGCAGTAGAATCAACCCTGCAGTCGCTGCGCTAAGCGCGAGTGGTCCTTGCATATAGATGGGTAAGATGATTTCGGAAGCAAACATCGCCATAATGATAATCAAGAACATGAAGACGGCGTGAGTGAACATCGGGTATCGGAACACGCGCATATTCATAATCGGTTCATCTAGCTTCAACTGACGCAAGACGAACAGCACAATACCGATCACGCCCATACTGATAAACAACAAGACGAGCGGATCTGCAAAACCGTCTGCGCTATTCCCAACGGAGCTGAATCCATAGACGAGTGATCCAAAACCAATTGATGAATAGACCAATGAAATATAATCAATTTTTGGTTTTGTGACTTCCGTAACATTGATCAAGTATTTATAACCAAATCCGATAGAAAATAACGCGAATGGAATGACGAGGATGAATAAATAACGCCATCCGAGATATTCCACGATCACACCTGATAACGTCGGGCCAATCGCTGGAGCGAACATAATGACAAGTCCGATGATTCCCATAATTTTACCCCGTCTATGCGGTGGATAAATGAGTAGGAAGACGTTGAAGATGATCGGCATCAATAATCCTGTTCCGACAGCCTGAATGAGTCGACCCGTTAATAGAATGGGAAATGTCGGCGCGCTCGCAGCCACGATTGTTCCAATCGTGAAGACGGTCATCGTACCGAGGAATAATTGCCGCGTCGTGAACCATTGTAAAAGTAACGCCGAGATGGGGATGACGACGGCCATGACCAGCATGAAGCCTGTAGCCATCCATTGCACAGTCGGTAACGTGATGGAAAACTGATCCATCAGTGTAATGAGTGCGATGTTTAATAGTGTTTCATTCAAAATGGCGAAAAATGCACCGATAATGAGAGCCAACATAATTGGCAGTACTTTAATATTCGGATTATCCGCCAAGTATTCGTATTTCTGTTCTTCCATCTCAAAACCTCTTTCGTTGATCACGTGAATTCGGCAGTTTAGTTACCGTTCATTTACTCTTATCATGCTTTTTTATAGTTGATGTGTCAAACTTTCCGAATCCAAAATAGCGATCTTTTTTCAAAAATTCATTGTTACTTTTATACGAGTTAGCTAGCCTAAATCTTCCCCTCTACTAAAATCCAATACGGGCGATTTGGGCACGCGCCTTGGCGTATGTTGTACAGGTATTACCGGCTGTTCGTTCAAATAGTTTTCAAAGTTCGTCGGGTTGAATAATGTGGAAGGACGTAAGTATGCTCGAAATTCAGGATTAGTATTCCATTGCGACACTTTGAGATCAATGACTTGTATAAAATCCTGTTGTGTATAGCCTTCTTTCACTCTTGCATTAATAAATTTCTTATTAGCTGCAGACGCTGCTTTAAATTGCTTACCGGTTTTCTCATTCAAATAGGCAATGACGAAATGCGTAACGTCGAGAGGCTTCTCGACAAGATCTTTATTCTTTATTCTTTTAAGTTCTTTAAGTTCTTTGGTTATAGGCCGTCCCACATTGGCACAGTCCTTCGTTTCACTTTGGTACGACACAGCGTTTCGAAGTGAAACGTCCGTTGTATCAGATTGAAACGTCGCATGATCTATTTCCAGTTCACTTTTTGCTGGTACCGCTTCTTCAACGGACGGGTCATCTTGAATAGACAAGGCAGGGAGTTTAGTGTAATCAATTCGATACCATTTCGTCTTATCAATTTTCATCTTATTGTATTCAGAAGTCGAAATAACGTATCCTTGTTTTTCTAAATTATAAATCGTACGTTTGATCGTCATACGTGACAAGAATGAAAACTCCTCCAGCCATTGATCATACGTTTTATTCACCCACTGATGGCCGTCGCGCACATTTTTTGAAATAAGTGATCGGAAATGTAGCTGTTGCAGAAATAATGCCTCGTTTAATCCGACTACATGCACAAGAGACGGTAGTAATTGTAATGGCTGTTCATTGATTAATAACTTCATACTGAATTCCTCCTAAATTGCGTGTAAGTGATAACCATTCACCACTTCACTTACTATATAGAGAGCTTTTTGCATAAGGATACTTGTTTTCAAACTATTTTTTGATTACAAAACTGCACGAGAAAAGAGCGGAAGCATAGGCCTCCACTCATCTGGATTACACGTTAGTTTATGCTCACTACTTCTCCTTTCACTGGCGGTAGCAGAAATACCCCGATCGACTCACAGACTTCGTAATCTACGAGATACATCTTTTCTCCGAAGTTCTGTCGCTTCGAGCGAATATAGCCGGATGACTCCAATTTTCGTATCGCTCGGATAATCGTAGCCATTGACCAGAAATTCATCACGGCATGCCACTCTTTATACGACCTGCCCACCCATTGTGTCCCTTCTATCGTGTCATGAAGACCGAAAGACAGCTCATGGATTTGTTGCAGAAACATCGACTCATTAAGTCCGATCTTCGCGGCTGTGTGTGGATGAAATTGTAGAAATGATTCATTAATAATTTGCATGATAGTATCCCCCTACTAACTAGTTGTAAGCGGCAGCTATTTGCCTCTTCACTAGCTATATAGAGATCTTTTTGAATAAGGATACACCTTTTCGAAATAATTTATCTTTACAGTTATTAAATTAGTAGTGCAATCTCTTTGTCATGTTGTTTGACTCCTTCATTCAAAAAGTCAGTGGCTTATTATTGCACCCTTTTAATCTTCTTTCGTCGTATACGTCTGATTTGCCAAATATCTTTTGCGTCTAGGCCATATTTTTATTCAGACAAAAGAGCTTGCTTTAAAACTAAAGCAAGCCCCATTCCACTCTTATTTTACGATCATATTAAAAATATAAAACTCAAATTGTTCATCACTTTTTGGGAGATCTTTTCTGATTACTTCACCCTGGTAAATTATATCCGATGTTTTCAAATCAATAACGGTGATGCTAGCCTGTGTTTCAAAATTTGTGATATGTGTTGTCACATATAACTTACCGTCTTTTGTAAAAATAATTGGTGGTTCTTCATTACTTCTTTCGTTTGATAGCTGTATAGTCCATTCCTTACCAACTAGACCATTCTCTATATTATAAGGAGTTACAACCAAATTCCCCTCGCTTACTTTCGAAAGATATATAGTTGAACCATCAGAGAAACTGTTTTGATACTCTTCTAAACCGCCTGGCAATTCAAGTACCTCTTTTTCTTTCGTTTTTAAATTGTAATAAATTAGTTGCTTAATAGTTTTTTCTACTCTATCCGTTTCTTCTTCTTGTATCATGTTGTCTTGCGTTTTTATGAATACAAGTTTTTCATTCGCTTGATCTGGGTTTGTTTGAATTAGGTTTGCAAAAGTATAGTCATTGTCTTGTTGTTCAGGGATGGATAAAACCGTTTCATTACTGTTTATATTCCCAGTAGATGTATCGAAAGAGTAGATATGTTTTTCATTAAAATATTTCTTATTCTTTCTAGTATTATTATGGGTAATCACATGTAGTTCGTTATCAACCACTTGGACATCTTCAACAAACATATGTTTAATTGATGAACTGTCTGGAACTTCAATAGTGAAGGAAGATATATGGCCAGTGTCTTTATCAACCATAGATAGGTCGAATTTGAAATCTCTATTTGTAATTGAACCTGTTTTATACTTCACTTCTGCATAGGCTATCAGCTTCTTGTTCACAAAAAATGAATCGACACTTTGGCCTTTGCCTCTCATGAATTTACGATAATTCTCCTGTAATTCCTGAATCAGTGGTGCGGGGTGTCCTATAACCGAGTCAATAATTGAACTACCGTTTCTATAATCCGAACCGTCAGAAGTGATCTTCAAGTAATTGTTTACATAACCCATAGATCCGCCTTTATGATAGAATCCTTCCAACTCCAAAGATTTTATTTCTTCAGCATTACCGCTCTTCTTATTTATTACAAACTCAGGAAATTGAGTTGCCGAATTAGCAGAGCTAACATAAAACGTTCCTATGCTAAGCACAATAACCGCAATAATTGAAGTAAACTTCCAATACTTTTTCATCTCCACACACTCCTTATACAGTAATCTTGTTCTTTAATAAGAATCCACTCATCCAAATGGATCCTGTAAGTACGATTACACCCATTACTATTTCAAATACAAATAATTCTAACGGATAGAAAAAGTCATTCAGTACAAATTCTTGCAAAAGAAGTGGTGAGATCAATACCGCAACCGCTACTAAGCTGAACAAAATTCCCACAAAAATGCCTTTCCACTTATAACTTCTTTCAAATAAAATTGCAGTAAACAGAATGGACACAACCATTACCCCTGCTCCATAAAACACTATCATTTCAAGAAAAGTAGTTGGGAAAAGCAAGTGTAATTCTGGCATGTTGCTAACAATCTCTTTGATACTCATATCCACTCGGAATTCCTTTGGCAGCATCCATCTAAAAACCATTGTCTCTAGTGGAATCAAAATAAGTTGAAATGCCACAAAGCCAAACGTCGCTAGTAGAATATTTGTTATCTTTGCGTAGAAAACATTCAATCTCGTTGTGGGTAACATTAATAATCGATAAATAAATGTGTTTTTTCCGAACCAATCACGATACCAGATCAGGAAAATATAGAACCCAACACCGGCGATACATAAAGCAATTGGACCAAAAAACCACATACTTCTAGTAACAGCGAGAAAACTCATTTGGCCATAGTCTACTAAGAATTCTGCTTTTGGCATAAACTCTTCATAAATTTTTTCATTGGCCATGTTTAAGTAGTTTTTCGACAACACTATGACTCCAGTAATTTGTACAACTAGCGTAATGCCTAGTAGAACTGCAAATATTTTTGCAATACGATTGAATTCAAAATTGACTAACTTCAAGTAGTTTTTCATTTCTGATACACCTCTCTCATAACATCCACCACAGATTTCCCTTCGTTTTCACGAGCTTCTTCCGCGCTGAACTCCCTAATCACAATCCCTTCGTCTAACAGCACCACTTTATCGATTAAATGTTCAATATCGCCTATTTCATGTGTTGTTATAATAACGCCTCTATTTTCAATTAAATGACTTGTAAACACTTTGGCAATTTCCTCACGACTAAACATGTCAATTCCCGAAAACGGTTCATCCATTAATACAAAGTCAACATCCATTGCTAAACCCAGCAATAAATTGACCTTTGCTGTATTTCCTTTTGATAAGGAAGAGATTCTATCCTGTTCGTTCAATCGTAAAAAACCAAGCAGTTCTGTTGCACGTTTCTGGTTCCAACATGTATAAAAGTCATTCATGAACTCCATTGCCTCAGAGATTTTCATCTGTGGCAGCATTGTGATGGCATCAGGTATAAAGGTGATTTTTTCGAACATGTTTTTATTAATGGTTTCTCCGTTGATTAATATTTGCCCTTTGTTAATCGGGGTAAGTGCCATGATGGCATTTAAAATGGTTGTTTTACCAACTCCGTTAATTCCTAGTAAACAAGTTATTTCACCTTTGTTGGCTGTAAAAGATACACCTTTCAATATTTTTTTCCGACCATAATTCTTTGTAACCTCTTTTACTTCAATCATTTTTATACCCCCTTATCATCGTCATGATCTGTGTACTTTGTTCTTACCAAGTTCAATAATTCATCAACTGGAACTTTAATAGACCGAACGGATGTTACAAATGTTTCCACCGCCTCAAGTAGCAACTCTTCTCGTACTTTGCCTAGTATCTTTTCATCGGTTGTTATTTTGCTCGGATGATTACGTTCGGTATGGATCAAACCCTGTTCCTCCATTTCCTTATACGCTCGTTGTACGGTATTAGGGTTTATCTTCACCCTGTTTGCCAACTCCCGTCTCGATGGTATTTCTTCTCCAGGTACTAATTCGCCTATTGCAATTCTTTCTTTAAAATACCGAACTACCTGCAAATAGACTGGGTCGCGATTGTTAAAATTTACATTCATCGAAACAACTCCTATACGTTCTTGGGTGTATGCACATCATTTTCTTAGTGTGTGTATCAAGTGGTTCATACACGTTAAGTGTATTATATGGGTAATACATAAAGTTGTCAATTCTGTTTTAGAGATGCGCTATACTTCTCGTATTGTTTTAAATTTTTCGGTGTGAACATCATCCCATTTCACTTCAGACCATAAATAGAGATTTTTTCTAAAAACCCAAAGAACGTATCCACTCAGACATAAATGAATAACGCTCAAAGCTAAAAACTGATCAGTTACTAAATAATAATGTTATTCTTTAGTTTTCTCAAAAACCTCCTGCGCTATTCGACAAAATGGCGCGTTTGTTGAACGGGTGCAAATTTTCATTCCAGTACCGCCCGCTTTTGTTGAATAAATCACTCTTCCTATTTATGATGCCATTCACCATTAAATATCTAAGTGCGGTTATTTCTATAAAGGCTTATAGTATAAGCAAATTAATATTGGTATTATAGAAGGCACACCAATAAAAATCCAAAATACTATAAACTTTAGGAGGTAAAGTATGAGTAATTTATATTGGTATAGCCATAGTCTAAAAAGTTATTTAACCTTTTCTAACCAAAAAGTCATCTCTAAGGGCTTTATACTAGTAGAAGAAATTTGTTCAACTCCACTTTTTAAACAGTTCCTTTTCCAAAAGGACTATCAACAAATTCGTGTCTATTTGTATGTAAGTGAAATTCAAGAAGAGATGTATTTATTCGTTCAAGAATGCGATGTAAAAGAAGTATTTATACAAAATCTCAAATCAAAAGCATTCCAAGGTTTCCATTCTGATATTTTTATTACAGAGAAGGAGCCCTTGAAAATAATTGCGGAAATTGAAAAGGCGATGAAATATAGTGAGGAAGACGAATACTTACACATTTATGGACAGCCAAGTTGGCATGGGGATGCCTTTATTGTTGGCAATCGTGCAGCATTACAAAGGTTAAGGGATACAATTAATCAAGCACTTCAATTTGGCGAAAAAAAAGAAGTGTTTTTCCCTGAAGATGAAGAAGGTTATAGTTTATATATATCATGTACAGACGATTCCTTTGATCTAAGCCAATTGGATCCTCCCTACCATGACCCTGATATCTTTGAAAATCGCAAGCCTCCTGTTCAAGCATTTAAACAGTACAAATTTCATGACTAAATTAAATACTAACCACCTAAATCGTTGTCATACCAACGTTCTAGGTGGTCTATTTTTTAAACCTCACTTAATTATGGTACGGTTCTTCGTTATTAATCCTAAACTAACTCTTCCCCGAAGAAGTAATTGGGTAAACCTCTTCAACAATACGGCCTGTTTGCTGAGTAATCTAAAAAGTACTTCACAACTTTATTATAGCTTTATCTACTATTCACAAAGCAAAATAACATGAAGAGTGACTGGGGTGATGATCCATAAAAAATCTTTGAGGGATGCGATAACAGACAAGACACTTCCACCATCCCCGTTCATTCCAAGAGATCGTGTAGTTGTAATATTCCGAATATAGTAAAAGGTATTGACCTTTCTAATAGTTGTCTGTTAAATTGTATTGTAGTATATAATATTCAGTGACGAGAAAGAGTACGATATGAAATTTGTCCTCAAGAGAGTCGACGTTTGGTGAAAGTCGATGGACAGATCCTATCCGAAAATCATCTCTAAGATGCAAAGTTGAAAATAGTAAATTTTGCCGGATTTCCAACGTTAAATGGAAAACATATAATCGTAAGATGAATTAGTAATGGAACTTTCTTATCGTTTTACGAAGCTTTTAGAACATGGGTGGTACCGCGAGTAAAAACTCGTCCCTATTTAGGGGGCGAGTTTTTTATGCGCAAAAATAAGGGAGAGAAATTTCAGATGAACAAAGCACTAGATTAATACAAATCATCTTATGAGTTGTATAAGATGACATCAACCAGGTTGGAAAAGTATTCGACAAAATTCACGCTATATTTTGCAAAGTCTTACTATTCTAGATTACAATTATACATATATTATGTACTTTCATTTTACTCTACACACAAAAACATCAGGAGGTATTATTGTGAGTAAAAAAAACATACTATTCATAGGATTCATGCTCTTCTCTTTATTCTTTGGAGCTGGAAATCTCATCTTCCCCCCATTTCTTGGGTTAGAATCAGGAACGAACTTTGCACCCGCAATTGTCGGTTTTCTCATCACGGGCGTTCTACTGCCGTTCATGGCAATTATGGCGATCGCCTTGTCTGATAACGGGCTATTGTCTATGGGTAGCCGCGTACATAAAGTGTTTGGAATGATTTTTGCGATCATCATCTATATGTCGATCGGAGCTTTTTATGGTATTCCAAGAGCTTCCAATGTTGCGTATGAATTAGGATTCAAACAAATAGTTGAAGTGAATGGCAACTTCCCATTACTTATATTCTCTCTACTATTCTTTGGTATTACATACTATATCAGCTTAAATCCTAAAAAAATCGTCGATCGCATCGGCCAATTTTTAACGCCCATTCTACTGTTGGTTTTAGGAATGCTCGTTGTTCAAGCGTTTATCAAATTTGATAACATATCTTCAGCTCCAGTAGAAGAGTATGCGACTGCTCCATTTGTAAATGGATTTTTAGAAGGCTATTTCACGATGGATGCTGTCGCTGCGCTAGCGTTTGGGATTGTCGTGGTCAACGCGCTGAAAGATAAAGGGTCGAGGTCAAAATCGGAGCTTATTAAAGGAACTTTGGGTGCTGGCTTCATTGCTAGTATCGGATTGGCCATTGTCTATTTCTCACTCGGTTGGATCGGCAAAGTGATTCCAAAAGAAAAAACATTTGAAAATGGCGCAGAAGTATTAACCGAAGCAGCCAGCATGTTATTTCCAAACGGCGGAGGACTTCTTTTTGGGATCATTGTCATACTAGCGTGTTTAACGACGTGTGTCGGTTTAATTAATGCTTGTTCAAGGTTCTTCAATGAAATATATCCGAAATTAAGTTACCAGGCGTATGTCGCTATTTTTGTACTAGTCGGCTTGTTAGTATCGAACTTAGGATTGAATGCCATATTAGCTTTGGCAACCCCTTTATTAGTGTTTATTTATCCAATCGCCATTGTGTTAGTTATTCTCTCCTTATTCCAACATGTGGCAGGTGGCGGAAAGATGATGTATCGGCTTGCTATATTTATCACATTCATTTTTGCTTTATACGAAGTATTCACTAGCATCGGGTACAGCCTTGATCGCGTTACTGAGTCGCTAAATATTATCCCGTTTTTTGAATACGGACTTGGCTGGGTTTTACCAGCATTTGTAGCTGCCACAACTGGTTACATACTGGATAAGTTCAGCCAGCAAGAAAATAAATAAATCTCAATAAAAATCCCGCTTCTTTTTTAAAAAGGAGCGGGATTTTACTTTCCATTTTACTTCTGTAATGTATTCGTCAATTCTACAAACTCTTCTACGTCTTTTGCTACTAGCGCAATGCCGGCTGCCCAGAAATCTTCTTTCGTCACATCCACATTCAGATGTTTTTTCGCTAGGTCTTCTACTTTCATCGATCCGGTATCTCGTAATAACGCAATATACTTCTCTTCAAACCCTTCCGGTTGTTTCAAGTATTCCGCGTAGATCCCTAAGCTGAACAAGTATCCAAATGTGTACGGGAAGTTATAGAACGGCACGCTATCGATAAAGAAATGCAACTTAGCTGCCCAGAAATGCGGATGATAAGAAGATAAACTATTTCCAAACGCTTCTTTTTGTGCTTCTACCATTAATTCATTCAAGCGATTTTCTGATACTATGCCTTTTGCGCGTTCCGTGTAAAAATGATCTTCAAATAAGAAGCGGGCACGAATATTTAAAAACATCGCAGTGGCGCCTTCTAATTTATTGGCTAATAGAGAGATCTTTTCTTCATCCGATGCAGCATTTTTCACCGTGGCATCGGCGATAATCGTTTCCGCGAACGTACTTGCTGTTTCCGCGACATTCATAGCATAATTTTGGTTCAGTGTCGGTAAATCTTTCATTACGTGACTATGAAAAGCATGCCCTAATTCATGTGCCAATGTACTCGTATCACTCGGTGAACCCGTGAACGTCATGAAAATACGTGACTCTTCCAATTCAGGCAAACTTGTGCAATAGCCACCTGGGCGTTTGTTTGAACGATCTTCCGCTTCTACCCAACGATTTTCCAATGCATGTTTTGTAAAAGCGGTTAATTTCGGACCAAATGAAGCGAAATTTTCTATAATAAAGTCACATGCTTCATCATATGTGAAGCGTGTCGGCTTCGTTTCACCTACCGCGACAGGAGCCGCCACATCTTGCCAGCCAAGCTGATCCATGCCAAATAAATTGGCTTTTTGTCCTAAGTAATCAATAAACGTTTGTTTCTGCGCATCCACTGCTGACCACATCGCAGCAAGCGTATCTTCAGACATCCGGTTATATTCAAGCGGCTCTTCTAAATGACTTGTTCTTCCGTGAACGTCTTGTAACGTTAAGCGATAGCCTGCTAAATGATTCAAGATGTCCGCAAAGATCGGTCCATTCGCAGACCAAGTCTGTTCCCAATTATCAAAAAGTTCCGCGCGCACTTCTGCATCAGGATCTGCGTACATTTTGTTCATAGCTTGCCCGATAGATAAGTCCGTTGTTTTCCCGTCTTTATCTGTAAACGGAACGGTCATAGTGGAGCCCACTGTATTGTATAAATCGCTCCACGCGGCGAGACCGTCTTTATTTAATTTAGCAATCAGCTTTTCTTCCGCTTCAGATAATAACCGTTTACCTTCTTCGCGTATTTCATTTAATGAAAAATGGATGACGTGTAAAGTATCGTCTTCAAGAAGTTGATTCCAGTTTTCATCCGAAATAGCTACCAATTTTTTAGTGAAGATCGTGGAAAGTTGCTGGATTTCACTGCTAAGTTCCATCACTTGCCCTTTGACAACGCTTGCATAGGGATCATCCATGAAGGCGTCACGCCACATATTGATAAATGTCCCCACTTGACCTAAGCCTTTACCGATGACTTCTTGCATTTTTAATAATTCTTGTAAAGTAGAGGCATCATTAGTCGGATCACTATTCCAAGCGTGTAACTGATCTGCATAAAGAGCAATATCTTCTTTGACAGCCGAAAGTTTCGTCTGTACTTCGTTAGACTGCGTGCCACCTGCAAAAATACTCTCTAGATCCCACGTGTTTTGATATTTCACTGTATGTCACTCCCCTTATATATCCCTACTGTAAACGTTGTTTCTAGTAGTAGCTGAGTCCATTATATACCAATTCATCATACCGTGTGGTCATTTTTATTGATTTCGACTGCACATTCTTCATGTTCCATATTTAGTTAATAATTCAGCTGGTATATGACAATAATCCGTTGGGCATTTAGCTAATCTGTTTTGATGTTCGTCTGCACTTCTCACATAATTTGTAAGAGGTACTACTTCCACAACTATACGGTCAACATCACTTCTCTCCATAATAAACGCCTTCGCTTCTTTTAAGTGTGCAAGGTTTTCACTGTAGACGCCCGTTCTATATTTCTCACCAACGTCTGCTCCTTGTTGATTCACACTATACGGATCAATGATTTCAAATAAATACTCCATTAATTCCGAAATGGTCACGACAGAAGGATCAAATCCTGTCTTTACACATTCAGCATACCCATCATAGTCGCCTTCCAATAAATGAAGCGTTCCATTCGCCCTCCCTGCTTCCGTAAATGTCACGCCAGGTAAGGTTTTTATAAAAGCCTGTACTCCCCACAAACAGCCACCCGCAATGTATACTACTTCCATGTGGACACTCCTCTCGTCTGTACAAATGATCCGTTATACTATCTTTTTTGAAATTCTTTCACGCGTTGCCTGATATCTTTTTAATTCTCTAATACTTGGCATTAACATACGTGTGTTCAAAAACAAACTTTTAAGTAGAGTAACCGTATTATAACAATCGCCTACGTGAAGCGATTCAGCATTCGTATGTTCATTCTGATAGCCTACCGAAAGATTAACACTCTGAATACCGGCTGCAGCCCAGATCCGCGTATCGCTACTGCCGCCTGGTGTACACTTCCATTCTCCCGCTTCACTAATCCCCGCAATCTCTTCAATGGCACTTCCGAAAGAATCTGTACAAAAATATTCAATTCCTGCACACGACGTGACGATATCTCCACTACCTCTTCGGTCCAAAACAAAAGCTGCATCGACATTTTGAAGAAATGCGACATCGACTTCGGATGCTCCAATAAGACCAACCTCTTCTTCTACAGTCAAGATATATTTTACCGTACCTGTAAAGCGACTCGTTTGAAGATATTTGGAAATTTGAAGCAATATCGCAATCCCCGCACGATCATCTGCTCCTAAAATCCCTTCACTGCTGCTCCACACTCCATCCGTTTTTAGGATTTGACGTCCCGGAATGAGTTCACGGACAATATCCAGATGTGCATTTACTAAAATAACTCGACCTTTTCCTGATCCATACGTCTTTTCTGCAAGCAGATTTCCATATGAATCCGTACGCATTGTATCTACGAATGGTCTAAGTTTCATTGCGACATGTTGACGAATCTCTCCTTCATTCCCACTCTTACCAGGAACATTCAGCAATTGTTCTAGCTCAATTTGAAATAAATGTTCTTCAATTGAAACACCGCTTGCTAGCCATGCTTGATCAATCGTAGACAGTTGCTCCGCTAAATCTAACAGTTGTTCTTGGGAAGTTAAGATCTTAATCGTATCACGCTGTGGATTTTCACGGTTGATTCTACAAGGAATACCTAGTGCCTGCAGTAACTCCATCAGATGTTGTCCACTTACACCTTTCTGTACGTCCAGAAAAGGGTTACGCTTTCCATGACCATCACATGAATATTCCGTTTGAATACCTAATCGATTGACTTGACGAACGACTCCGCTACTAAACGTATCCAACTGATATATATTTAATTGGCGATCTTCCGTGTATATTCCGCACATCTCTGTTCTGCCTCTGTACTTCGCATTTACTACAGATAACCATTGCTCCTCTTCAGGCGGTGCACTTTCTACTATCAGGAGTTTAAGGTCTTCATTATAGTTAAATAGTACATTCGCTTTTGTCAAACATGACGTTAAAAACTTCATGTTCTCATCTGTCTCTTCGTGCGCCCGAAAATGTGTATCCTCATTCCATTCCTTACCGATGATCGGCTTCAAGTTCCAACCGTGACGTACCCATAAGCGATTCCAAGTCATTTTCATTTTCATATACAACAGCTCCTCTTTAGGTGATAACTAAAGTATATGAAATACTCGATGACAGACCTGTCATTGACCGCCTTCTGCATGTTCTATAAGCACAAAAGGGATGTCTGTAGCCCGATAGAAGTAGGATGTATCTTGTCCATTCAATGGCTTGGCAACCATCCCTATGACGTCTAGCGGAAGTTTCAATTTCAGTAATTTCTCACGAAGTCGGGAAATACTTTTTACATATCTTTCAATCTTGATTTCGCCTGACTTCACGCTAAATAAATCCGAGAGGTCCGTTTTAGCTAAAGGCTGAGCTTCACTTGAATTCAGCATCAGTGTACGAAGTAATTCGGCATTCAAGATGGTTAGTTTAACTGCTGACCCGCCATATCGCGCCCAAATTTCCCTACCTGTCATATCTAGCATAAGTTCATCGCTAGCATCTCCATCGATCAGTTCTTCGTACTCTTCCCATGAAGCTCCACGCTGCCCTTCGCTATCCTTTATCTGAAATGCTTGTTGTGCTAAATAACTCGAATTCGCATCAATGAGTTCATATAATGGCGACAGGGTTAATTGATTAATTTTCGTTTGTTTCACATCATTATGTATTGAAATTTCTAGACTTTGTCGTTGTGCGTCGACAGCAAGATATAACGCACTATTACTCAAATACAGCAACGCATGATAACTTTGCTGATTCGATAAACTCATTTTATGTTGGGGACTCAAACGGTTATACTCCACCGCATGTTGGAAGTGGAAAAGAGCATGATTATACGCTTGCTGTTTATACGCTAAAAAACCAAGACGATAATGAGCTAACGGAATTGTTCGATCGTATCGAAGCGCTTGTTTCAGTGTACTCTGCGCCGCTACATCATCTTTTTTATACTCCGTTTTTAAATACGTTCCATACTTTACAAGATGTTCTGCGAGATCGTTTTCGATTTTGGAGATACTCAGTGTATAATCGCTCTCGGGATCTGCCTTAATTGCGCGAAGCAACGCCGTTTCAGTTGAAATAATCGAATTCAGCAAATAATCTTTTCCATCTTCGCGCTGATCTACAAGTACCTCTAACTGATCGAGCAATTCTTCAACCGATAACAATGCTAGTTTTTTCATATGCAATGCCCCCTAAGAATGGATGTGAATATAGATAAATCAGGCTAATGAATATTTTTACTCCTAGTAGCTCTTACATATAGTATACATACATTTCAACAAATAAAAAAAGACCCTACAAGTAGGGTCTCCTTCAAGCTGTTATTAAGCTTTTTGAACGTTTGTAGCTTGTAGGCCACGTTGTCCTTGTTCGATTTCAAATGTTACACTTTGACCTTCGTCTAAAGATTTGAAACCGTCGCCTTGGATTGCTGAGAAATGTACGAATACGTCTTCCCCTGCTTCGCGTTCGATGAAGCCAAAACCTTTTTCTGCGTTAAACCATTTCACTGTACCTTGTTCCATAATTAATTGCCTCCTAGTGCGGATATCCACACAATGATGTTACTATACTTGCTCAAAACTTTAGACGAAAAACAAAATATATTTCCATGAAATATATTCTCGATCTGAAAAAGAACAAAGATAATACTCTTTAAATATAACAGACATTAAATAAAAAAGCAACCCTAATGTTTAGTACATAAAATAAAGTTCTTGATATCTCTTTGTATTTTCCATAAATTGGCTTATTTCCACTTATTATTATATACCCCTACACAGTATACAACGAATGTTGTTTCATTCTCAAGAAAATAGTGACCTATGCAACACTGCTGCCGGTCACTAACTGTCTTAATGATGGTGATGATGGTGGCCTCCCGACGATTCAGGTTTCACTTGGCATAAGATTGAATCGTCATGCTGATGGGCCGATGTTTCCAATTGAACAGTAACGTGATGAATGTTTTGGTGCAATAAATCATGTTCGATTTTGCGAAGCAATTGCTCACTTTCCGCAATCGTCATTTGATCGTTCACTACGGCGTGGCAAGAAAGTGCATTTAAACCGCTCGTTATGGACCAAACGTGTAAATCATGAACACTGATGATGCCCTGCGCATTGCGGAGCGTATGAATAAGTTCATTCATCTTCACATTTTGAGGCACGCCTTCCATTAACACATGCAGCCCTGACTTCGATACAATGTAACCGCTGCGTAAAACCAATGCCGCTACAATAACACTCGCTAACGGATCGGCCCAGCCCCATCCAAAGAACATCATAAGCAGCGCTGCAGCAATCGCTCCGATTGAACCTAACATATCGCTCATGACATGCAGGTAAGCGCCTTTCATATTCAAGTTCTCTTCCACATCGCTGCCGCGCATCATAATCCATGCAACTAAAATATTTACGGCCAACCCGATGCTGCTAACAATCAGCATGCCTATTGTCGCAACTTCAGGAGGATTTGCAAAGCGCTTTACTGCTTCAAAGAAAATGAACAAAGCGATAACAATCAATGTGATTCCATTTAACACAGCGGCTAAGATCTCGAACCTCTTATAGCCGAATGTCTTGCTTTTACTTGCGACCTTTTCCCCGAACTTAAATGCAATCAATGCAATCGCTAATGAAATGGAATCACTTAACATATGACCGGCATCTGCCAATAAGGCAAGACTGTTCGTCAAAAATCCGCCGATCGCTTCCACAATCATATATAAAGTAATGATGAGGAAGGAAATCAATAATACTTTTTTATTCGCACCATGCGCATGGTCGTGTCCTTGGTCAAGTCCCACTGAATAATCCCTCCGTGTTGTTAATTATGAGTCGCGTGCTCAATTGCCTGTTTCAATAAATTCATTACGTGATGGTCATCTTCTGAATAATAAAAGGTCGTCCCTGCTCTTCTAAATTTCACCAGCCGCAAGTTTTTTAAAAAACGCAATTGATGTGAGACCGATGACTGACTTAAATTTAATGTTTCAGCGATATCATTCACTGAGTGTTCTTCTTTGCACAATAAATTTAAGATCCGGATTCTCGTCGGATCGCTTAATGCCTTAAACGTTTGGGAGACAACGAAAAGTGTTTCTTCATCCAAATGTTGCGTGTTTTCTTCCAAAGACTGGTCACTATTTGTTTCTTCGCTCATTTTCAATTCCTCTCCAATCATGTGTTTCTGGTTATCATATATGAACATATACTCATATAATATAAACTATTTAAATAATTGTCAATTACTACATATAGTACTCTCTTATTTTCATGTACCTTATGTAGGTAATATACTATTGAGCTGTTGGTATCTCAAAAGAAAGGTGTGGCAAAGAATATACCCATAGTAATAGCCAAATCACGGCTGCAACCAACCCAACCAGCGCGCGCACAACCGTTTACTGGCCATCGAATGACTTCTGAACGGTTCGTCAAATGCACCAATAATAACTCCTCTCTCCGTATTATTGGAGAAAGATATTAAAGTAAAGGTAGTATTAAGCGCATCAAGATGCACCATAGGGGTGTTTCTCTCTTATCCCACGATTTGGCCTCATTGCGATATAAGCTCGAATACTTGTGAATCAATCATACTCGATGGAGAAACGGTCATGTTTTTTATCTCCCCTAATGCATTAAAAATAATGTAGTAATTGGTTTTTGCATACAATAATTTTTAATCGTATGGCATTACATTCTAGCAATTGATATAATTTGACTAATATGAAATTTCTTTCATTCTTACTACTCTTCTTTTCGATAGCAATCCCTTTGTTAATCTTTTTTGAATTCTATGTATGAAGTGGTTCTTAATGTAAAGGAGGAATAATACGAGTGTAAAACTACCCTAAGAAATCAGATTTTAATTTGATAGTAAAGGGGTAGTAAGAATGAAAAATCAATCGTTTCGTTTTCTATGGATGGGCCAATCACTGGCTAGTCTAGGTGATGTTTTTTATATTGTCGGTATCATCTCTTTTTTGTATACACTCACGGAGTCACCTTTTGCATTAGCATTGGTACCTTTCATCAATATGTTCGGTCGTTTTATTAGTGGGATGATCTCTCCGTGGTTGATCAATCGTTTTCCTTTAAAGACATTGCTCGTTTATTCACAAGTCAGTAAGACCATTCTATTGGTTGCTCTATCGCTTTTATTAATTTCTGAAACAATAACCGATCTATTCATCATTCTAACGTTTGTTGGGTGTATTGCGTTTTTGGATGGCTGGGCATCGCCGGCAAGCCGTGCTATGCTACCACGCTTAGTGCCAAAAGAACGACTTGTGAAAGCGAACAGTTTCTTCTCGATCGTCTCTGAAACAATGAATTTAGGAGGCTGGGCACTGGGAGGAATAGCTGTCGCATTAATGAGTGGACAATTTATTATTTTCGGTACAGGTAGTTTGTATATAATTGCAACGATGATGATGTTCTGTATTTACGATCCCACACCATTCCATAAAAAAGAGTGTACAGGTAAATGGAGGAGTGAGCTAACCGAAGGCTGGAAGATTGTATGGAGAAACCCGCTTTTTAGGAGTCTTCATGTGGTCATCATTTTTGAAGCAATTGCCAATGTTGTATGGATTGCTTCGATCCTTTACATCTTCGTGGCAGAAGTTCTAGGTCAGACAGAAGCTTGGTGGGGTTACATTAATACAGCTTTCTTCTTAGGTATGATAATTGGAGGAGTCATCTGCTCAAGATTTGTAATTGGGATTGAAAACAACCTGAAACGCTTGCTTATTGTGTTATCATTTGGCATTAGCGGCGTCACTCTTCTTTTCGGAGTAACCGCCATTCCGTGGATTTCCATTCTACTTGTTATTCTGAACGGTGTTGTTCAACAATTAAAAAGTATTGTAAGTGAGACATTGCTTCAAAAATCTGCAACTACTGACCAGCTTCCTAAAATTCATGCCGTGCAAAGCACTATACTATCACTCTTGTTCGGTATTTCATCATTAACTTTCGGAGCCATTGCTGAGCTTTGGGATGTCAGAATAACATTTATCTTGGCAGCAACTTTGTTAGGACTTGGTGCACTATTTGCATTAATTCGCCGACGTGATTTTATCGTTCCAACTGAATAATATGCATAAAAAACGATTGGACACTTGTTCAATCGTTTTTTTGCTTCTTATAAAAATAAGCCCATTACCTTTAATTAGTGAAATCATTCTACTTTACCATTCAGACTGCATTTTCACAGTATAGTTATAAGATGGTGTCAACATAACGGCCCGATTGTTTTAGATATGCGCAAATTCGTTTTATGATAAAAGCACCCAATTACTTCAAGCTTTTATGTATGAGATGCATCATAAAAAACGGTGGTATAGTAATCAAACCCCGCCCAGAACTCTGCTTGTAAATTACCTAACAACCTATGCAAATCACTTCTTGAAAAATATGTTCCGGTTCTTATAAATCTAATACTATCTTCTAACTTTAGGAAATTATTTATGCTATCAACTAGGTATACTCTTTCTTCTCTTGAATAATCTCCTTCAGAGACAAGGTCTAACAGGGTATTTCTTGCCTGTTGTACGTCGAAAAGCATTCTATCGAGTTTATCTTTGTCAATTGTTTTGGAGTCCATACCGATCAACCATTGTTGTTCAAAAATCGGAAGAATAAATTGAGTTCGATTTACCGTAGGATTGTAATTATTACTTTCTAAATCCATTTTCAGATCCTTCTCGTAGGCAGCTTTAAACTCGCCAATCTCTTCTTCATAGGTTTTGCCATTATGGGTTTCCGTGTCGGGACTATAGGCAAAGCTTTGATCGATGCTAAGAAGCGACAATGGATAATACCAAGATATGAAAGCTATGACAAGTATAATAAATATTCCCGAGCCTATTCCCAAGATCTTCCTTTTACGTTTTGTATTCATATAAATCTCCTTTATCTTCTGACTAATGTGCTGTTTAGTATATCCATTTGGCTCGATTGCGATATAGACGCAATCACTTATAAAGCAATTGCGCGCATTTCTGTCATAAGGAAAGATCAACGTCGTTTTGTGATGACTTTTATAATAAACATAACTATTCCAATCAATACTAGTAGAATCCCATTAACCAAGGTTATCAAACCTAAAAAAGCGCCACCATAGCCTGCACCCTCTCCTGTTCCCCCTGAACTCCAATCATAGAAATGGAGAAATAATGCGCCACTTGAAAAACCAAGAACAGGAGCAAGAATCATCATCATAATTCCTGCAATCATAAGATTTAATTTCCCCTTTTTGAAAAACATAAAAGAAGCAACGTTAAGCGATATGATTATTAAGATGAATACAGTTAATAGTAAACCTTCCATCGCTTTCCCTCCCTATGATCCAACGATGCCATTAAAAACTACTCAAACTTGAAATAGTGATTTCGCAATCTGGTGCCTTCGCGGTCTATTCACTATTTCTTACTGCACTCCATGACACCTTTAAAATTTCCCATACCTTATACAATACGGGAAATGCTGATGAAAAGTACCAGGTACTGGAACGAATCGTTTGAATAACAATTAAAATATCCAACTTGGAATTCATTAACAAGTGATGTAATTCTCATGTAACGCGTGTACTTACTTATCAAATTACATACGCTTTTCCATACGAATATCAGCCCGCATTTTTCCATCATAATACGTGAAGTTTTCTATGCGTCCAATTTCTTGATATCCTAACTTCTTATAAAGCTTCAAAGCGGGTGTATTAAATTCAAACACGCCTAGCTCGATTCGTTGAAGACCACGCTTTCTAACTTGCTCTTCCAAGTACGCTAAAGCGATAAAACCAATTCCTTTCCCACGGCATTCAGGCTCGCCAATGGAAATGCTGATCCACGCCGTCCCAGTTTCTTTTCTAAATAAATGCTCAGGGTCCACCGTGTAGCTCATTTCCCCGATCAGCTGATTTTCCAAATAGATCAGGAATAGATGTTGGTATTTTAAACGACGGTGTACATCTTCAATAGTCAAAACCTTTTCTCGTTCCAATTCTTCTTTACTTGGATTAGGTTGAGACAATGACTTTAAATTCACGTCGTTCCCCCATCGATTGAGCGTATTCACAAGCATGGATGTTGGTTCGGTTACTGGCATGATTTCAATATTCATTGGCAGCCCCTCCTAATTTCTATGTTTTGTCATTTGATGAACAGGTTTAACTTCGCACACTACTAGTATAATATAACAATACGAAGGCATTCTACGAAAGAGCAAACATGTTACAATAGAAGAAACACCTAGATAGACGAGGAGCGAACACGTTGAGGTTGAATCAATATATTAGTTCTTCGGGATTCTGTTCCAGAAGACAAGCCGAGCGCTATATTACGGCTGAAAAAGTGCTTGTTAACGGCAACATTGCATCGCATGTCTATTTTGTTGAAGAGCATGATCATGTTGAAGTAGACGGGCACTCCATCACGCACAACGCACAGGACCTATATATGATACTTAATAAACCAAGTGGGATTACTTGTACCGCTTCGCCTACTATTGCGGGTAATATTATCGATTTTATATCGTATCCTGAACGTATATTTCCTGTGGGACGTTTGGATAAAGAAACAGAAGGTCTAATTTTATTAACCAATGATGGAAGTATTGTAAATGAGTTAATGAAAGACGAAAACCATCAGGAAAAAGAGTATGTGGTGACAGTCGATAAAAAAATAACGAATACCTTTATAGAAGACTTATCCAACGGGGTAGATATTTATAATCCCAGAACGAAAAGCTATATGACGACTAACTCTTGCCTCGTAACTCCTTTGGACGACTTCACGTTTCGTATTACGTTAACGCAAGGATTGAATCGACAAATCCGCAGAATGTGCAGACGGTTTCAATATACCGTGACGCACTTGCAAAGAGTTCGCATCAAGCATATTGAGCTTGGATCATTGGAACGCGGTCAGTGGCGTTACTTGACTGAAGAAGAGACAGCGAAGTTAAAATCATGATATTTTAAAAATAGCCTAGCATCGCATTTGCGACGCTAGGCTATTATAATAGGCATTCATACATGCTAGTGTGAAATTAAGCTTTGCTCGTTTGTTTAGCTTCCACTAACAAGCCACCCTCGCCACCAAGATAGTCGATCATACCTTCTGAAGCACGGTAAGCGAATGCACCGATCGTTTCGGTAGGATCATGGTTACTGTTATGCGGGAAGGAAGATCCACCCAGCACGAACAAGTTTTCCATATCCCACATTTGCGAGTACGTGTTGACAGCGGATGTTTTAGGATCTTCACCCATTATCGCACCGCCAAGGAAGTGGTTTGTGTAGAACTTGCTATCAAACTTCACATCATCCGGTACGTCGACCAAGTCAATGATATCCGCACCCATTTCTGTCATAATTTCTTTACACGTTTCCACGCCATGTTGTGCGCGCTTTATGTCTTGCTCTTCATAATGCACAGTCGCACGTATTAGTGGATCTCCTAGCTCGTCTTTGTACGTAGGATCCAAATCCAGATACGTATAACGGTTAGGTAAGAAAGCAGTCTTCGCTCGAATAATCAAGCTGCGGTTATGATAAAATAAATTTTTCTCTTTGTATTCTTTACCCCAAGCAGGTGTCCCCACTGGCACATGGTTATTATCAATCGGACGCTGACCTAAATGGTAATAGCGAATTTCATAGCCGTGAAGGAAGTCAAGATCTGTATGATCCACGTTATCTCCTGCAAAATCATCCACTTTTGCCCCTAGTGCACCTGTACCCATAGATAAATTCCACTTTTCATTATCAAAGAAGCCCCGTGCACCTATGTAGGTACTAATATTACTAAAGTGACCTGTAAAGTTTTTCCCGATTACACCTTCTTGCGTTTCGGGATTATACGGCTTGCCTATTTTAGACTTTAATAATAATTTATTATTTGTAAAGACAAATCCGGCTAACACGACAATATCCGCAGGTTGGATATATTCAGTACCTGTAATATTATCAATATATTTTAACCCGATCGCTTTCGTTCCATCATGAATGACTTCAGTCACTGTGGATTCATTCCGAATTTCAAAGTTCCCTGTCTTTCTAGCAGTCTCCAATACTGTAACGATTGGATCGCCTTTGGCACCGAAATCACAGCCATACTCTTCACAGAACGCACAGTACATACACGCATTGATCGTCTCGCCGTCTGGATTTGTATACGACTCCGACATATTGGCAGCTGGTAAACGATATGGGTGATACCCTAGATTTGTCGAAGCTTTTTTAAACAATTCAATCGATGGCGTCGTTTTCAAAGGTGGATTCGGATACTTATCCGAACGTGGAGGTCCGACAGGGTTTTCCTCACCCGAAACGCCAGCTGTTTTTTCGAATTTATCATAATACGGTTCTAGTTCGTCGTATGTAATACCCCAGTCTTGAATTGTACAATTTTCTGGAATCTTTTTCGCGCCGTATTTTTCCACCGTTTGACTATGAATCTCAAAATCATACGGTAACCAGCGCAAACTTACGCCATTCCAGTGGACACTTGCCCCGCCTGTATCATTTCCAAAGCGCGCATAGTTATTATTTCGTACTGGCTTCGCGGTTTCTTTCATACTACCTCTTGCTGTCACTGTATCTTTGGATAGATCTTGCATCATATCGTAACGAATGGAATATTTTAATTCATCTTTCGCCCCGATGAAATCATCCCGTGATTGTTCCTTACCTCTTTCAAGCGCCACCACTTTGTATCCTTTTTTTGTGAGCTCAGCAGCAGTAATTCCACCAGCCCAGCCAGTCCCCACAATTACAACGTCCACTTTCTTTAGTTCTTCTGCCATACCTTCTACCTCCTGAAAATGTTGAATTTATTTCTTTCGTTGATAGTCCGTCAAACTAATTGGGTCCAGTTTAACAAATTCTTCACTTTCAATGACGTCTGCGTAAGATGGACGAGCTCCAGCAAATTCTTTCATACGCCAACCGTCCATGTTTTTATTCCCACCGTACAAAGGATCCGAAAACGCACCTTCTAATGTAGCCTGCTTTAGTAGCGCAAAGAACGCGTCTGAAGGAATAGATTTCATGTCGAGCTTACCTGCTTCGAGATCACTCATAATTTCATGTTGCTGCTCTTCAGTAGCTTGGTCAAAAGAAGCGTCAAACCGTTTCATACTTTCTGCATTCATCAAGCGTAAACCTTCCAAGAAAATTTTCCCTCGGTTCGCCCGTGAATGATTGACTTTTTCATCAGCCTTCTCGATTTTCTTCAAACCTTCCAAATTGGTAAAAGGTGCTTGACGATAGTCGTCACCATTTATGCCCCAAGTCCCTGCCAGTTGTTTATCGATAAAATACGGTACATCCAGCCCGATAGCTCCCGGGCCGTTGTCGTCTTCAGGGAAAATCAGTTCCGTAGCCGTTGCCAGTACGATGAAGTCTTCGAAGCGACCGAAAAACACCCGTGCATGGGCCGGATCTACTTTGACAGCGTCTTCACTTTTCCCTTTTTTCCCCTCATCCGATTTCATTTGATTCGTGAATAAACCACCAAGTAAAGATCCACCTGCCACGCCACCTACAACTAGACCGGTGTTCTTCAGAAAGTTTCTACGTCCTGGATCATGACTTTCTGTTTTTGGGTTGTTGTTATTAGCCATTTTATCACTCCTATACATGAAAGTTCGTAACTACTAGAATCCATTGCGTGAATGTAACGCGAGTAAATTGTTAATTACTACCTATTTAATTATGGAATACCTATATTGACAAAATATTATCAATTTCACCATAGTATCCCGACTTTAACACAGTTCATTTTGCTATTCAATATGAACTATTATAATATATTGAAATTTTTCGCTAATTAGATAGAAATCATGCGATAAATATACGCAAAGAAATAGCCTAACTACGCGATTGCGCTATTAGGCTATTTCACAATTATTTATTTCACACTGTTATTAACTAATTCTTTCACAGGTAAGAATAATTCACCCGTCTCCAAATACGTTACCGTTAACTGATCGCCTTCTTCCACATAAATTGAAAGAGGTTCGACTTCCGATGACACAAGGAAGTTTCGACCGTCTTTTGCTAGAATTGAAACGACTGTAAACTCACCGACGCGTTCTTTAAATACGCGCATGGCTGTAATCGTTGCTTTCGCTTCCTCTGCATCAGAACTTCCATCTACCGTACTGCCACCACGTTGAAGTGCGGTTTTATACAATTTCAACGCTTCATTTGGTGAATTCGCAAATACAGAGATTTCAGGATTCGCAGCGGAAACAATGAAGTAATTTTGCAAGAATCCATTTGAATCAAGTACTGGTGTCAACCAGCTAGCTTCACCGTAGAAGTTATACAAAACAGGCATTTCGCCATTCCATTTCTTTTCGATAAACTTCTTTTCAATGATCTGGAGCGCACCTTGCGAATCCATGTAGGACTCTTCCAAATCCCCCGTATAATACGTCGCTTTCCCTGTTCGACCATCTGTTAATGCATAGCCAAGCATCGAGTCTACGCCTTCTTTTGGACTGGTGAAATCTGTGAAGTAATACATATGTCCATCCGCATCAAAGATCGGGCTAACATTGGCTTCTGTACCTTCGTCTGAAGGAATCTTTACATCTTTTTTGCCAACCAATGAATTCCAAAAACCATGAATATACTTACCGAAATAACTATTTTGAAGACTTACCGCTTCAGGTGAAATGGCTCCATTAATAAATTCAGGAACATCTGATAACGCATATTTCTTCGTAGCACCTGTTTCAGGATCCAACATGACAATTCCTTTGGCGTTAAATCCGTTACGTGCCGAAATGAATTCTCCATACGTGCGAATATAATGCGGCTTGCCTTCATCGTCAATTTCCAATTGAACATCTCCGTAAAAGATTAAATCCGGCATTTCCATACGCATTTTTCGATACACTTTTTTATGGAAATAAGAAGACGTCGTATACGCCATTTCCGTTTGAATGAATTTCGGGTTATCCGATGAATCCGTTGCACTCATCGTGAAGTAACCCGGTGTCGTTTTACCGTTAAACCATTTGAAAAATCCTGAAAACTCAACAGGCGCAATATAGACAAATTCGTCATCCACTTTTTGAATTTGTAAATGTCCGAGTTCGTAATAACTCGTATCTGGTACTTGACCAAATGCTTTTTTCATCTTATTACGCGCAAACTTTGGCGGCACACTAGCCGGCGTTTTCGTTTCATCAAACGCTGTAATTTCCACTTTTTGCTTCATCGCAACCGTTTCATATTTTTTATTTGCATTGAAAAGAGGTGCACTTAAGACATACACACCAATGAGCAAAGCTGCCAACGATACGACCATTTTGACTTTACGCTCCATACCTTGCGAAAAAACTGCCCCTAAAATAGCGACGACGAGGAATAATGCCCACAGCGATGACCAATTACGATCTAAATTCGTCACGTAATAAAATATAAATACGCCAATCGTACTGATCACTGTAAGCGTCCCAAAAGCGACCCAGCGGTTAAAAGATAATGGTTCTTTTTTGTTATTTACAGAGAGGAACGGCACGATCATAGCACTCGTGATAACTCCTACAACTAATGAAAATAGTAGTAAACCCAACATACCCAACACTCTTTTCCAGTTACTAGATTTTGTTACATACTATGTATACGGATAGGGTAGGAAATCGTTTCATATTTAC
>NZ_PDYS01000024.1:0-26584 GCF_002743155.1 Sporosarcina sp. P1 | reverse complement strand
AATAACTGTTTTAATTGATAAACTGGATGATGCGGCTTCATAGTAGACTCCTCCTTTATTGGTTTTACTCTATAAATACCAACAAAGAAGGAAGTATAACCCTATATTTTTTCTTAAGTTGACGCCTATGGTCGTCACCTTCCACTTACGATCAACTAGTTTGTGGTTCTGATCGTTATTACGTGAATAAAACTTGCTTTCAAAATTTTTAATGGTAGATAAAAATGTGTTGGGTCGTGGTTTGACTGATTATATGGTACTAAAATCAGCGAGTGTGTGCTTTCCGGACCCGCGCAGGCACGTGGGGGATTGCCTCCAGCCATGAGCCAGCTGGCGATGGTGCTGCCAGTTGTCTCATGGCCACGGCCTACCCCGCAGTTGTGCTTGCGCTACTGTGGGGAAATGAATTAGTTTGTGTTTCTAGCAAAAATAAAAACAGTGACATGGTGATAGCTATCATGTATTACTTGCTCACTTTTTGTTGGGTACGTCGCTCGACTTATTTTTGGATTCTGAAGTTAGCAAGTGTTCACTTTCTCGACCCGCGCAGGCACGTGGGGGATTGCCTCCAGCCATGAGCCAGCTGGCGATGGTGCTGCCAGTTGTCTCATGGCCACGGCCTACCCCGCAGTTGTGCCTGTGCTACTGTGGGGGAATGAATTAGTTTTTGTTTCTAGCAAATAGAAAAACAATGACTTTGTGATAGCTATCACTTGTTTCTTGCGAGTGAAGTGTCCTATACCCTATCAGTGAAAATGCTAGCAAAAAAAGGGACATCATCTATTATGCAACCTAGAAACGCTTTTGGCAGAACCATTACACGGCTGCCCGTCTTGCTCACTTTTTGTTGGGTACGTCGCTCGACTTATTTTTGGATACTTAAGTTAGCAAGTGTTCACTTTCTCGACCCGCGCAGGCACGTGGGGGATTGCCTCCAGCCATGAGCCAGCTGGCGGTAGGGCTGCCAGTTGTCTCATGGCCACGGCCTACCCCGCAGTTGTGCTTGCGCTACTTTGGGGAAATGAATTAGTTTGTGTTTCTAGCAAAAGGAAAAGCAGCGGCATTGTGATAGCTATTATGTATTTCTTGCTCACTTTTTGTTGGGGACGTCGCTCGACTGGTTGTTGGATACTAAAATTAGTGAGTGTATGCTTTCTTGACCCGCGCAGGCACGTGGGGGATTGCCTCCAGCCATGAGCCAGCTGGCGGTAGGGCTGCCAGTTGTCTCATGCCACGGCCTACCCCGCAGTTGTGCCTGCGCTACTGTGGGGTAATGAATTAGTTTGTGTTTCTAGTAAAAAGAAAACCAGTGACATTGTGATAGCGTTCACTTGTTTCTTGCGAGTGAAGTGTATGAACTGTCCTACACACAATCTAACGAAAGCCATCCACCAGCGCCGTAGTGGGGACAATGAGCATTACACTTACATTGCTAGCAAAACCACATACTTTTAACAGAAACGTAATCCAACAGCACTACTTCCATTTAAAACAACTATCCGAACTGCCCCACACAATCAAACGAAGACACCTGCTGTGGTAGGCGAAGTAAGGAGACAGAGACAGGCGCACTTCCTGTCTGTGGCTCCTTGCGAAAGCCATCCACCAGCGCCGGAGTGGAGCCAATGAGCAATCCACTTACATTGTCAGCAAGTCCACAATCTTATGCCCAAACGCTAACAGTAAAAAGTACGTGCAAGAATGGCGACTCAACGCTGTTTATTACGCACTCCTACCAGAGCCGTAATTCAGTAGGCACTATATTAAAAACGATCCTACAACGTAACGTACCTTATATAAATCCTACTTCCAATGAAAGGGGAGAGAGTTATGTCACTGCGCTTTATTACAGGTCGCTCCGGAACAGGAAAGACCACTTTTATTGAACGCGAGATTGCGCAAGAATTGAAAGAACGGCCGATGGGGGCGCCTATTGTCGTTATTGTCCCCGATCAATTATCGTACTCGATGGAATATAGCCTGTCCGTCAAATCTGGATTGACCGGCATGATCCGTGCCCAAGTATTGACATTCAAACGACTTGCATGGCGGGTGCTGCAAGAAGTTGGGGGCATCACGCGCGAAGAAGTAGACAGCTTCGGCTATCGCATGCTCGTACGCAGTGTGCTAGAGGATAATAAAGACTCGTTCAAGCTATTTAAACAAGCGGCTTCGAAGCACGGATTCGCTGAACAAATTAGTGACGTCATGAAGGAATTCAGTAAGTATTGTATCGATCAGCAAGCATTTTCCGAATTGACGATCTCACTTGCCGATAAGCAAGCGCCTCGAATTTTGCAAGATAAAGCGCATGATTTGCAATTATTGCTTGAGAAAATAGAAGAACGTCTCGGAACGACGTATATGGACAGTGAAGGGCAACTAAATGCGCTAGCTGATCAGATAGCGCATTCGGAGTGGCTACAGTACGCGTCGATCTATATAGACGGCTTTGGCGATTTCACGACACAGGAATATACGATTATTACGCAATTAATGAAATATACGAAACGCGTTACAGTCGTGTTGCCGATGGAAGAAAAAGTGCATAACAGCGAGCATGAATTATTTCATACTGCACAGCAACAATACGAAACGCTTCAGCAACTGGCATATAGTGAGTCTGTTGATCGTGAAGAACGCATTCATTTGACGGAGTTGCAGCGTTTTTCAAATCAAGAATTGGCGCATTTGGAACAGCAGTTTGATCACTATCCGCCTGAAACGTTTGAATCGGAAGGTGCGATCCAGATAATCGAGGCGTCAAATCGCCGTGCGGAAGTGCATGCAGTGGCACGTTCGATTCGCAAGCTGATGCGTGAAGGCAAGCGGTACCGCGGCATGACGGTATTAAATCGTCAACCGGATGTCTATAACGAATTGATCCAGAACATCTTCACGCAATATGATATTCCAGTGTTCATTAGCCAGAAGAAACCGATGCTGCATCATCCGTTGATTGAATTTGCACGGTCATTGCTTGAAGCGGTGCGTACAGATTGGTCGTATGAAGCAGTGTTCAGGGCAGTGAAGACGGATTTGTTTTTCCCTGTCAATGAAAGCAAACAAGTATGGAGAGAGCGGGCAGACCGCTTGGAGAATTTTGTACTGGCTAAAGGAATCCATGGCAAATCCCGCTGGCAAGATGAAGAGCGTTGGAAGGTGAGTCGCTATAGAGGTTTAGAAAAAGTCCGTACCGTACAGACAGATGAAGAGCTTGCGACACAAGCGGAGTTTGCGGAGACCCGCGATATGATTCGTGAGCCGATTGAACAATTACAACAGAAGTTACAGTCTGCTCGTACCGGTCAAGACGTGGCGGAAGCGTTATTTTACACAATAGAATCTCTTCGCATCTACGATAAAATTATAGAGTTGCAGCAAACGGAACATACTATAAATCGTTTGCAAGCAGCGGCGGAACATGAACAAGCATGGACGAGTTGGATTAATGTGCTGGATCAGTTTGTGCTAATGTTTGGCGAGAAAGAACTGCCGATTGCAGAAGCTATTAAAATCTTGGATGAAGGATTCGATACGTTGGAATTTAAATTGATTCCGCCTTCGCTCGATCAAGTAACTGTGACGACTATGGAGTTATTCAATTCAATGGATGTCGAAGCGGTGTTTGTACTCGGTGCGAATGAAGGGGTATTGCCTTTGCGCAATGATCATGAAGGATTACTTTCGGACAGTGACCGAGAGTTATTTAGTGAGATCGGCATGACGCTCGCACCTACGACGAAGCTTCAGCTCATGCGCGAATCATATATGGCGTACCGGGCGTTTACCGGAGCAAGTGCGCGTTTGACTGTCAGCTATCCCATTGCGGATGAAGAAGGGAAAGCGCTAATTCCCTCTCTTTACATTCCTAGATTACAGCAGATAGTACCGAATATACCTACGGAGATTGCCGTCATGGAACCTACAGAATTGTCTGTAGTAGAAGATCAGCTTGCCTATATCGAACATCCTGAAGTGGCGTTGTCTTATGCGATTCGTATAATGCGACAAGCTTCAACACAGGAAGAAATCGCACCTGAATGGCAAGCGGTGCTAGCCTATTATAAAGAAGATCCACTTTGGTCTTCAGTTATAGAGTCCATCGTACAACCCGCGTTGAAGCGACAGAAGACCGAGTTGCTCGATTCGGAATTGACGACAGGTTTATACGGTTCGTCCTTTACGACGAGTGTATCCAGGATAGAATCATACTACAGTTGTCCGTTCCAACACTTCACAACATATGGTCTGAATTTACAAGAGCGCTTTGAATTCCAGCTTGAAGCGCCCGATATCGGGGATTTATTCCATGCGGCATTGAAATGGGTATCTGACGAAGTCATGCGTCAAGGCTTGTCCTGGGCTGCGTTGACGAAAGAACAGTGCTGGCAGTTAGGTCGTGACGCGATCGATGCACTGGCGCCGAAGTTCTTCCATAGAATTTTATTGTCAAGTCAACGCTATGCATATATTCAACGAAAGTTGATGCACATCATTCAACGGACGATCCGTGCATTACAGTCGCAAGCACGCAATTCCAGCTTCACGCCGATTGCGATCGAAGCAGGTTTCGGTCCAGATGAAGATATCGCACCACTTGAAATCCATTTGAAAAATGGCCAACAGATGCATATTAGAGGGCGAATTGACCGAATCGATACGATGAAAAAAGACGATCAGACCTATTTGCGAGTAGTCGATTACAAATCGTCAGCCCGTGCGCTTGATTTGACCGAAGTGTATTATGGCTTATCGCTGCAAATGCTGACGTATCTCGATGTGGCACTTGAGCATGCGGAAGATTGGCTCGGTGTCTACGCGAATCCCGCGGGTGTACTGTATATGTATGTTCACAATCCGATGTTGCGTTTGACAAAAGAGTTAAACGAAGAGGCTGTGGAAAAAGAGTTATTGAAATCCTATAAAATGCAAGGCTATATAGTAGAAGATGCGGACGTTGCTTTGGCGATGGATGACCAGATCGAAAGTGAATCGTTAATTATTCCAGCACGATTAAAGAAAGACGGTTCGTTTTATTCGAATTCAAAAGTCGTACCACCTGAAGATATCAATATATTGCGTTCATTTGTCCGTAAAAAACATCAGCAAGCGGGAGACGGCATGCTATCAGGTGATACACGTGTCTATCCGTACCGCTTGAAAGAACATATGCCGTGCACGTTTTGTTCGTATCAGTCGATTTGTCAATTTGATAGTACGGATCCGACACAGCCTACACGGAACTATTCCGCCTATAAACCAGAAGAATCATTAGAAAAGATGAGGAAGGAGATCGATCCAGATGCGAATTCCAAATAAACCGCCACATGAGACATTCACGGACGATCAATGGAAAGCAATCCACGCGTCCGGTAAAGATATTCTCGTTTCTGCTGCGGCAGGTTCAGGGAAAACGAAAGTCCTCATCACGCGGATGATTGAAAAAGTATTGAACACGGAACACCCGATAGACGTCGATCAGCTACTCGTTGTGACGTTCACCAATGCGGCGGCTGCCGAAATGCGTCATCGTATGGCGAGTGCACTTGAAGAAGCCATCGTCCAGGATCCTTCTTCGGTCCATTTGCGCAGACAGTTAAACTTGCTGAATAAAGCACAGATTTCATCGTTGCACTCATTTTGTCTGCAAGTAGTTCGGCAGTATTCATATGTGCTGGATATCGATCCTGGATTCCGTATTGCCGATGCGACAGAGGCAGCGATTTTACGTGATGATACGATCGCACTTGTGTTGGAAGATGCCTACAGTCAACCCGATCCAGAAGCGATTTATCGTCTGAGTGATAGTTTCACCGCAGATCGTAATGATCAGGCGATCGAGACGTTGATTGATAAACTCTATGATTATTCCCGTGTACATCCGAATCCATCACAATGGCTAGAACTCATTCCGCAGCAATATGAAATTGGGGATCATGCGACGATTGACGACTTGTCATTTATCGATTCGCTGAAAATATCGATCCAGCATACGCTCGAAGAAGCTAAAACGGTTACGCGTGATTTACAGCGAGTAGCGGAAATGCATGATGGACCGTTGCCATTGCTTGAAACCGCTAAAGCAGATGAAGCATGGATTGACGGTGCGCTTGAGTATATGCTTCACGGCAAGTGGGAAGATGCCTATGCGTATTTCCAGACGTTGAAATGGGTGAAAGCAGGTACGATCCGTAAAGATACATGTGATGAAGACTTGGCCGCGCGTGCTAAGGCGATGCGTGATCAAGTGAAGAAAATCATCAATGCATTGAAAGATACGTACTTTACTCGAACACCTGCAAGATTGCTGGAAGAAATCCGTTTGATGGCTCCCCTTATGCATACACTCGTTGGATTGGTAGAGGATTTTTCGACGCGTTATCAAGCATCGAAAGAAGAACGCGGCTTAGTGGATTTCTCGGATCTTGAGCATTATGCATTACAGATCTTATCCGAAGAAGTAGACGGAGAACGAGTGCCTTCTGATATTGCAATCGATTACCAAAATCGATTTGCAGAAGTATTGGTGGATGAGTATCAGGATACGAATTTCTTGCAGGAAGCTATATTGCAGTTAGTGAAGCGTGGCGGAGAAGCAGATGGCAATTTATTTATGGTAGGGGACGTCAAACAATCCATTTACCGATTTCGTTTGGCAGAACCGGGTTTGTTTTTAGGAAAGTATGATCGTTTTACGTCTGATGTAGAGGATCAAGGATTGAAAATCGACTTGAATGCCAACTTCCGAAGCCGTAAAGAAGTGCTCGATGCCACGAACTATATTTTCAGACAGATCATGGGGACGCGAGTTGGGGAAATTGAATATGATGAGGCGGCCGCGTTGAAGTACGGTGCACATTATCCCGATAAGGATGTATCGGCAGGCTTGACGATTTTGTATGAGAATGAAGAAGAGGAAGTGTCTGAAGAACAAGAAGCCCAGCAAGAGCTGAAGAAATCTCAAGTAGAAGCACGGTATATTGCACAGAAGATTAAAGCGTGGAAAGATGAGCAAGCACAAGTCGCAGATGCATTCAGCGGTAAGCAACGTCCGCTTGAATATAGTGATATTGTTATTCTCATGCGTTCGATGACCTGGTCGAGTGAAATTGCGGATGAACTAAAAGCCGCTGGAATTCCTGTCTATGTGTCTTTATCTTCGGGCTATTTTGACGCCATTGAAGTGATGATTATGCTCAATACATTGCGCGTGATCGATAATCCATACCAAGACATTCCGCTTGTTTCGGTGTTGCGTGCTCCGTTCGTTGGCGTGACTGAAAATGAATTAGCGCAAATTCGTCTCGTCAATCGTAATGCGACATTTTATGAAGCACTACAATTGTTCATGCAGACCGGTGGGGCGGGAGTGAATGCTGCTACACAGCAAAAACTGCAACGCTTTTTCCTATTACTTGAAGACTGGCGGAATATGGCTAGGCACGGTTCGTTATCGGAATTGATCTGGCAAGTCTATCAAGATACGCATTATTACGAAATGGTCGGAATTTTGCCGAACGGTAAACAGCGCCAAGCCAATCTACGTGCGTTACATGACCGGGCGATGGCCTATGAAAAGACGTCGTTCCGTGGGTTGTTCCGTTTCCTTCGGTTTATCGACCGCATGCGTAAACGCGGAGATGATCTCGGAGAAGCGCGGTTCATGAGCGAAAAGGAAAACGTCGTGCGTATCATGACCATTCATTCATCAAAAGGTCTGGAATTCCCGTATGTATTTTTAGCGGGAATGGGTCGTCCGTTTAATAAAATGGATTTCCATAATCCGTATTTATTTGATCAGCATTTTGGACTCGCTGTCAAAGCGATCGACCGGGATAAGCGTATTATGTTCACGTCACTACCGTTTCTGGCGATCAAAGAGAAAAAGGAGCTAGAGATGCGAGCGGAGGAAATGCGCGTGCTCTACGTAGCCATGACGCGTGCTAAAGAGCATTTGGAATTGATTGCTTCAGTTAAAGACATCGAAAAGACGATGAACAAATGGCAAGAAGCACAATTATTGAATGAAGAGGATCCTTTGCCGGAATACTCACGTTCACGGGCAACCGGTTACCTCGACTGGATAGGACCAGCCGTTGCGCGTCATATGGATTTCGGTAAGTTCGGTAAGACGACAGGCGGGGAACTGGTGGATGATCCGTCATCATGGGAAGTAAATGCTTTGCCGTTTTCTGCTTTTCATCGGACGAATGAAGTCGAGATTGAGGATTGGATACCTGTCGATCAGGAAACGGCAACGGCGGATCCAGTGTTGGTGGAAGAAGTGCGAAGGCGTTTTGATGCGCAGTATCCGTTTGAATTTGCAGTTGAATTGTCTTCCAAACAATCCGTCAGTGAGTTGAAGCGGATTGCGTTGCTTGAGTTCGAACGAGGCGACGCGGATCCGTTTGAGGAAATGGAACGAGACGTCACGAAACGCATCTCAAATCTTCATGCACGTCCATCATTTTTGCAGAAGCGTTCATTGACGAAAGCAGAAATTGGAACCGCAATGCATACCGTTATGCAACATCTCGATTTGAAAGAAGAACTGGATCAAGCAAGTGCTACGCAATTTGTGAAGCAGCTCGAAGCGCGTGAACTGTTGACGAAAGAAGAGGCGATGGCGATTGATATTCAAGCGATTGTGGCTTTTTTCCAGACGACACTTGGCAAACGCATGAAGCAAGCCGATCAGGTGTTACGTGAAATGCCGTTTACTTACGCGCTACCCGCTGTTGAAGGTGAATTCCAGTTGCTTCAAGGTATTGCGGATTGTCTATTTCATGAAGATGGCAAGTGGGTGCTCGTTGATTATAAAACAGACGATATCCGTGCATTTCGTTCCGATTCGGCGATTGCTAATGAAATGCAAGTCCGTTATGGCACTCAGTTGAATTTGTATAAGAATGTATTGGAATCCATTCTTTCGATCGAAATTAAAGAAATGTTGCTTTACTTATTCAGCGGAGCAAAAATCATTAGTTTACAGGAGGAATTCGTTTGAAGTTGACTCCTACACCTCTAACAGAACGAGTGGAAGCACTCGATTTTTTAAGAGGTATTGCATTACTCGGTATTTTGATTGCGAATATGCTTCATTTCCATTCGCCGTATGCGTATATGGATCCGTATTCGTGGTACACCATCCCGCATGAACAGGCGATGTTTCATTTTATCGATGTATTTATTGAAGCCAGTTTCTATCCGTTATTCGCCATGTTATTCGGCTATGGTTTGAATATGCAGTATGAAAAATCATTGAGGAATGATACGCAGTTTGGGCCATTCATGGCAAGACGTATGGGAATTCTACTGATTTTTGGCGTGTTGCATGCGGTGCTGATCTGGTCAGGTGATATATTGTTCACTTACGCGTTGATGGGATTCATTATGATTGCGGTGATCCGGATTCCAAAGAAGTGGTTGCTGGCCCTATCACTAGTCATTTATTTTGTGCCAACGCTCTTGTTGTACGGTATATTGGCGCTAACTCGCAGTCAGACCACTTCGAATGTATTGGATGGATTCGTCGATACACGACAGATTGAACTGGCGATTTCATCCTATGGAAACGGAACGTTCAAAGAGATTTTCGCTTTCCGTTTGAATGAATTCTTTACATTTGAGATCATCGGCTCAATTACAGCAGTCTTTATCATATTGCCTTTGATCATGTTCGGTGCAGCGTTATCGAAATTCAAAATCATCGAGCGTATGTATGTGTTGAAAGGGAAACTGCTTCTTGCCATGATCATTTGTATTCCGGTTGGAGTCGTTTTAAAAAACATCGCGAGCTGGGACGGTCCGAAGTTTGAGAATATCTTACTTATACAATCAATCGTTGGCGGACCCATTTTGACACTTGGCTACGCGGCATTGTTCTTATTGCTGTTTCAACTACCATTTTTGAAAATGATGGCAAGACCGTTTGTTAGTGTCGGCAGGATGGCGTTCACGACGTATATTATGCAGTCAATCATTGCGACGATGATATTTTATTCATATGGAGTAGGTCTCTATGGTAAAGTAGATATAGTGACCGGCACGTGGCTGGCAATCGGGATCTTCGCGATTCAGCTCATGGTAGCGCAGGTTTGGTTGACGAAATTCCGAATGGGTCCACTTGAAGCTGTGTGGCGGAAGTGGTCGTATGGAAAGAATTTCGTCGTGAAAGAGGAAAAAAAGTAGATTTTGTCGTAACATAGGAATATGTGAACTCACATGGAAAGGGTTGGGTATTCAAATGAAATTATTGTCATTCCGCTACGAAGGACAGACTTTATTCGGACCAAAAGTTAAACGCGAGGAAGCCGTATGGGATCTACTCGCAATGGCTGAAGCTTTGGAACAAACTGATTTCCCGAAAACGATGATTGAAGGCGTTTCCCGCGGTATGGATTTTGTGGAGGAAGTTCGTAAATTGGTAGAGAAAACTGAAGTTGAAGGAAACGTAGAGCCGTTCAAGCATGCGTTCACTGACATCGAATGGTTGTCTCCAATTCCACGCACACCGAAAAACGTGTTGTGCGTCGGTAAGAACTATCTTGACCATGCAGAAGAACTTGGATCCAAAGTACCTGAAAAATTGATGCTGTTCACCAAATCTCCAACTGCAATCGCAGGGGACGAGCAAACATTATCGATCCATAGTGAAGTGACGGATTCATTAGATTATGAAGGGGAATTGGCTGTCGTTATTAGCAAGACAGGCAAAAACATTCCTAAGCAACTGGCATATGATTACGTGTTTGGTTACACAATTGGTAATGATATTACAGCGCGCAATATTCAGACAGAGCACAAGCAGTTCTTCTTAGGTAAAAGTTTAGATGACTCTTGTCCGATGGGGCCTTACGTGGTGACGAAAGACGAAATTCCAAATCCACAAAATTTATCCGTCGTCACGAAAGTGAATGATGAAGTGCGCCAAAATGGGAATACTTCCAACATGATTTTCAAAATTGATGACTTGATCGCTGAAATCTCTAAGTATGTCACATTAGAGCCGGGCGATGTGATCTTGACAGGTACGCCAGCGGGTGTCGGTAAAGGTATGACACCACCGACTTACTTGAAAAAGGGCGATACAGTGAAAGTATCCATCGAAGGTATCGGTACGCTAGTTAACCGTTTCGAATAATACGTGAGGCTATGAAATAAGCTACAGAATAGTCGTAGTTTGAAAGATATGGTAGAATATTAATCGACTGTACAAATTAATGAGGTGAATGAAATGGGATTTTTAACTGATACAACCCATATGCATATTTTCACATGGGTAGTAGGTATTGTACTTTTTTTAGTTGCAGCTAGTATGGCAAATGGAACAAAAGGAAAAAAGATTACACATATGATTTTGCGTCTGTTCTATGTGTTGATCATCATCACGGGTGCTGCGCTATTCTTTAAGCATATGAGCATCGATTCCATGGTATATGGTATCAAATTTGTCCTTGGTCTTCTGACAATTGGATTTATGGAAATGGTTCTTGTTCGCGGAAGTAAAGGGAAGAACACAGGTCTTATGTGGATTCTCTTCGTCATTGCATTACTTGCAACGATGTTCGTAGGATTCAAATTACCAGTAGGCTTCAACTTTTTCGCATAATACCTACTGACTCTTAAAGGAGATGAGCAAATGGCAACACAGGCTGGCTGGATATTTTTGATAGTGATCCTGTTACTGATGGCACTGTTTGCTGTCTCCGTTTTGGTCAGTGCGCGTAAACAACGAGATCCAGACTTCTTTTCTGAAAACGACTAGAAATAATGATGCGCAAGCAGTGGAGGTTGATTCCTCTACTGCTTTTTTTATTTGCTTCAAAGCCATACATTCACAAGATTGCCGTATTTACAGAATGCGGCAATGGTTTTCATAAGAAAGAATGGCATGGCTAGCTACCGTTTGATAAACTGAAAGAAGAGTTTGTATGAGGAGGATTTACTAAAGTGAAACGAATAATCGGACTACTGGCAACCTGTATGCTTGCCCTATCCATAGCACCATCCGCTTTTGCAGATACCGATCGATCTTTTAGCGATGAAAGTATCTATGATTTACTTGTCGACCGTTTCAATAATGGGATCGAATCGAATGATTTCGGTGCCGATGCAAAAAATCCAGCCATTTTTAACGGTGGCGACTTTGCTGGAATCAGCAATCGATTGCAACATTTACTTGATATGCACTTTACGATGATTTCTGTCGGACCGGTTTTCAAAACGGCTTCCTATGATGGAAATGAAGTTCTTGACTATTATGAGATTGAGCCGCACTTCGGTACAGCGGAAGAGTTCACCGCATTAATCGAAGAAATGCATGCGAACGATTTAAAAATCATGGCAGATTTTCCTTTAGTAGGTGAAGTTAGCGATCCTGCTGTACAGCAAGAACTGACGAAAGCAGCAGTACAATTTGTTTCTGATTATGAGTTAGATGGGCTTCGTTTGACATTACTTGACAATGCGGATACGGAGTTCCTGAACCACATGATTGAGGCAGTGAAAGAAGCGAACAAAGGACTGTACGTGATTACAAATGAACAGAGCGATGCATCATTTGACAGTATACCGGCTGAAAAACGAAGTGCAGCCATTCAGGAATCGTTCGTGCAAGTAGATTCAGAAACTTCTTCATTGGATCAGTTTAGTAACGAGGATGCAGGTAAATTACTACAATTTGATGATTTAACTGGACCACGTTTTACATATAAAATGGTGGAGCTTCGTCAATTCCCACCAACACGTTGGAAAGTAGCGACGGTTGCACAATTCATGCTTCCGGGCGTTCCATTGGTTCCTTATGCAACAGAAATTGCTGTGAATGGTAAAGAAGCACCGGAATCCCATCCGTTCTTTAATTTTAAAACGGATATGGAATTACATGAGTGGATTGGTGATCTAAACACTCTTCGTAATGATTCAGAAACGCTTCGTACAGGAGATTTCAAGTTTTTGCATAATAAAGATGGATTTGTTGTATTTGAACGATCTTCTGAAGAAGAGACGTGGATTATTGCGCTCAATAATACGTCCGAAGTGCAGAGCTTTGAACTGGACCCTGCGGTGATTGGAGAGAACAAGAAGCTTCGCGGTGTGGTTGGTCAGGATTTGATCAAGAAGACAAAGGATGATAAGTATCATGTCGTACTTGATCGTGAGATGGCCGAGGTTTACATCATCGAGGAAGATAAGGGATTTAATACGCCTTACCTAATTGCTTCGATTATGGTAGTTGTTTTGTTTTTGGCATTCTTATTCCTTGTTATTCGCAAGGGTAAGCAAGGTCGGAATGCAGACTCGGTTAGTGAAAAGAAGTAAAGGATAAGGCACCTGACACTTATGATCAACTGGCGTTATTCCATTGAAATTTGTGGTTAGTTTAAAAAAATCAAAAGAAAAAGGCTCAAAACAAGTTCCTGATACTGGAACCAGTCTTGAGTCTCAGACAGCCTGCTATTTATGCAGGCTGTTTTTTATTCACTTTTTGTATGGTTAAGGAAGAATAGGGCAATGGTTCCAGGGCCGGCGTGTGAGCCGATAACGGAGCCTATTTGATGGATTTCAATGGCTTTTGGTTGGACGACTTCTTGGATCATTTTTTGAAACTCTTTGGCTGTAGTGAGATCGTCGCCGTGGCTGATGGCGATAGTTTGTTGTTGAAGGTTGTCGCCGCGTTCTTCCATCATTTCAATCATACGACGTAGGACTTTTTTGCGTCCACGGTGTTTTTCAATTGGGACGAGTTTTCCATCTTCCACGTGAAGTAATGGTTTAATGTTGAGCAATCCGCCGAAAAATGCACTTGCTTTGGATACGCGTCCGCCTTTTGCCAAGTAGTCCAGGTCATCTACTGTGAAGAGATGTTCCATATGCATGGCCATCGTGCGGATTTCTTGTTCGATTTCTCGCATGCCGATGCCTTCATTGCGTAAACGTACGGCTTCTTTAACGAGTAGACCATAGCCGAGTGAAGCACAGTGTGTATCGATGAGCGCCAAGTTCATGGAAGGGTTGTCTCCTTTCACTAGATCACTCGTCATGACGGCTGTTTGGTACGTTCCTGATAGTTGGGAGGAGAAAGCGATGTAGATGCCGTCTTCACCGGATGCTGCAAGTTCTTTCCAAGTTGTCATCATTTTGTCTGGTGAAGCCTGTGAAGTCTTTGGTTGCTGTCCTTGACGGATCGCATCAAAAACTTCCTTGGAGTTGATCTCGACGATATCTTCGTATTCTTTGCCGTCTAGAAGAACGCTTAACGGGAATAGTTCTACTTCGTTTTCTTTAAAGAAGTCTAGTGGTAAATCACATGCGCTATCCGCAAAAATCTTCATTTCTTTTCCCCCTATAGGACGATGTTTTTCTGTAAAGCTAATCGTTCTTCCAGTATGCGTGAAATGCCGTCTTCATTATTTGTGTCGGTTATTTCATCTGCAATAGATTTCAATTGGCCGATTGCATTCCCCATGGCGACACCTACTCCTGCATAATCGATCATTTCGAGGTCATTGTCTTCGTCTCCGAAAGCGATGATTCGATCTTTCGGTACGTCCATCCATTTTGAAACCGCATCAATGCCTACTGCTTTATTGAGGCCGTGACGAACTATTTCCACGATGTTAAATGGAGTCCCCCAACGACGATGATCGATGACTTCTGCATGCAAGTCTTCAAGATGCTGCCGAATCGGATCGACAGTTAGCGGATCGGCTTGAATTAACAAGCTAGTTGGATCGGTTTTTAATGAATTCCGAATATCTCCAGCAGTGATCAGTGGATTGCCGAAGTTTAAAATGTCTAGAAATCGTTCATCATGATAGTGGGCATAGACATCATCCATAACTTCCGCAATGATATTTTCGACTGAAAAGTTCTGCATGGCATCTACTACTTCATTGACGACTGGCAACGCAATCGTTTCGTGAATCGTTTGCCATGAACGATCAGTAGGGTGGTGAACGAAAGCACCGTTAAAGTTGACGATTGGTGTGGTCAGTTCAAGCTGGCGGTAGTAAACTTCACTAGCGCGGTATGGTCGTCCAGTCGCAATCATGACGTGATGTCCTTGCGAAACCGCATGACGAAGTGTCAGTTCGGTTTTGGGTGAAATGATTTTTTCATCCGTCAATAATGTGCCATCTAAATCTAAAACAATCAAATGTGGTTTCAAGAAATCCTCTCCTACTAGTGCTGATATTTTCAGATTGTTAGGTCTTTATAGTTTATCGTTAACCGTGTAAGTAAGTCAAAAAAATGAGTGATAAGGCGAAGCAATTGTTTTATCTGTTACATGTTGCTATTCTAACATAACAGTAAATGATTGTAGGAAAAGAGGAATCGTCATGATTATTCGTTCAGAAAAATGGCAAGAGATCCCGGTACTTCATATCGTGGAAGAGTCGAAAGAGAAAGAACGCATTCCTGTTGTACTATTTTTTCATGGATTTACTAGCGCGAAAGAACATAATTTACACTACGCATATAATCTAGCAAAACAAGGAATTCGTGTGATATTACCTGAAGCTAAATTACATGGTGAACGCTCAGAATCACTGGATGAATTTCAATTAGCAATGAACTTTTGGGACATCGTGTTGACGTCTATTAAAGAAGCAGATGTTTTACATGATGAACTATATGAAAGAGAATTGATCGATGACGAAACATTAGTCGGCATGGGTGGAACTTCAATGGGTGGAATCACGACATTCGGCTGCCTCGCGAATTATGATTGGATCGATGCAGCTTCCGTGATGATGGGCTCACCTGCCTTCACGCGCTTAGCGAAAGGACAAATTTCTTACGCGGAGCATGGCGGTAGGGAAATCCCGGTTTCACAAGAAGAACGTGAACAACTATTCGCGGCCCTTGACCAAGTGGATCTATCACAAAATCCAGGTAGACTGCATCAGCGTCCACTTTTCATTTGGCATGGAGAACAAGATACGATGGTACCATTTGAGTTTACGAAAGAATTTTACGAGGAAATTCAAAAGGATTACGTAGATCAGCCGGAGCTTTTGAAATGGATGCCTGAAAAAAATGCAGGCCACTCGGTTTCACGGCCAGGAATGCTTGCATCAGTCGATTGGCTTGCACAGCATTTGCGTGCCATGTAGTATGTTGGTAAGATAAGATTACTAAACAGCAGAGAGGAGCATTCCGATGAACACAGAAGAAGAAATCAAGCAGTATTTATTTGGTGCGTTAGAAAACGTCATCGACCCTGAATTAGGTATTGATATCGTCAATCTTGGATTGGTTTACAATGCAGAGTTACTTGACGAAGGAGTCGCGAAAATTACAATGACGCTGACGTCAATGGGTTGCCCAATGGGTCCACAGATCGTAGCGAATATTGAGCAAGAGCTAATGGAACTTCCAGAGGTTAAAGATACAGTGGTAGATATCGTTTGGAATCCACCATGGTCCCGCGACAACATGTCACGTTATGCCAAGATTGCACTAGGCGTACGTTAATAGAATACACCAACCACACCGTTTTATATGGTGTGGTTTTTTTATGGAATGGATAGGCTGGCAGTAGTGTTGGGGTGGGGATTTGCGCTTCGGAGGGGGACGCATTTCCGGAGGGGCCGCGGTGAGCCAACTAGGTCGCTACGCTCCCTTTAGTTGTCTCACCTGTCGACCTGATCCTCCCGGAGTCGCCCCCTCCTACGCGCCAATCCCTCGCAATGCGAGTGGGAGATAGTTATTGATGTGCATTGAACTCAGGCCTGTATTCCTTGAATAACTTGTCCAGCTCTTGAACTTAACCAAGATCAAGGATGTTACTAATTCAACTTAATTAAGGTCGACTGCAGATCTAGTTTAAGTTCTTAAAACAATACAAACCTAACTTCATTGCCTAACAAGAAGTATCTACCACTTACCTTGTAGGGATTGGAGCGGCAGGCGGCGACTCTGGGAGGATCAGGACGACAGGAGAGACAACCAAGGGAGCTTGCGACTGGTTGGCTCACCGCGTCCCCTCCAGAAACGCGTCCGCCTAGAGCGCAAATCCCCACCCCAAGCCTAATTTCAACTCTCTATTTTATTATCTTCTATGAATAAAAAAGGAAATGCAAGATTTTGTCGAATAGGAATAGGGTAGCGTCAAACAGAATGTACTAGGGGGAATGGGAAGTGTCAGTTAAAACAGCAGACCTTTGTGATGACTTCATCGACGAACTGCAAGTGTGCACAGTAGAGTTCAAATCCTACGGAAAGCACAAAAGATTCTCGGGGCCGATCTCAACCGTAAAAGTCTTTGAAGACAACGTGCTAGTGAAGGAAGCACTCCAAACGATTCCAGAAGGCCATGTATTGGTTGTAGACGGCGGGGGGTCAAAACGCTGCGCACTGATGGGGGACATGCTCGGCGAAATCGCACAGGATCGTAAACTTGCAGGCGTCATTATCTACGGCTGTGCACGCGACACCGCGGATCTTGGCACACAGGAAATCGGCGTCATGGCAATCGGTAGCATGCCGGTGAAGAGTATCAAACGCGGCGAAGGACAGAAAGACGAAGTTCTTCACTTCGGAAATGTGGAATGGACACCAGGTCACTATGTCTATGCAGATGAAGACGGGGTAGTCGTTGCGCCTCGCCAACTTGTTTAATGGACGTCGCCCGCATCATTGTGGGCGATCTTTTTTTATCTAAAAATAGTAAACGAATTCGAGTGTTAATCTTTTACTTTACCTAAAAAATATACTATAATTTAATTAATCAAAGATAGTCAAAGTCAAATAAACGAGAGGCGGATGTATATGCGCATGGATGGAATGCAAGAAGACCAGCGCTCACCACTAGAGCAATTCGGTCGCAATTTGGTTGATGAAGTGAAAAACGGCAAAATGGATCCGGTGATTGGCCGGGATGAAGAAATTCGAAATGTCATTCGAATATTATCAAGAAAGACAAAAAATAATCCAGTTCTAATCGGTGAACCAGGAGTCGGTAAAACTGCGATTGTTGAAGGGTTGGCACAGCGAATTGTAAAAGGTGATGTGCCCGAAGGATTGAAAGACCGTCAGATTTTCGAACTGGATATGAGTGCGCTGATTGCAGGTGCAAAATATCGTGGAGAGTTTGAAGAGCGTCTGAAAAGTGTTTTGAAACAAGTGAAAGAGAGTAATGGGGAAATCATCATGTTCATTGATGAGATTCATACGATAGTGGGCGCTGGAAAAACAGAAGGTGCGATGGACGCGGGGAATATGTTGAAGCCGATGCTTGCACGCGGTGAATTGTACTGTATTGGTGCGACTACACTGGATGAATACCGAATGTATATCGAGAAAGATGCGGCACTTGAAAGACGATTCCAGCAAGTGATGGTACGTGAACCTTCTGTCGAAGATACGGTATCGATTTTACGTGGGTTAAAAGAGCGTTTTGAATTGCACCACGGTGTGCGTATTCATGACCGTGCAATAGTTGCGGCGGCAACATTATCTGATCGGTATTTAACTGAGCGTTTCATGCCGGATAAAGCGATAGATTTAATTGATGAAGCGAGCGCCATGATTCGTACGGAAATTGATTCGATGCCATCTGAGTTGGATGCGGTGACTCGTAGAATTATGCAACTCGAGATTGAAGAGCAAGCATTGCGTAAAGAGAAAGATACAATGAGTCAGTCCCGCCTTCAAACTTTACGTGAAGAGCTGCAAGACTTGAAAGATTCTTCAAAAGATATGCGCGAGCAGTGGGATAAAGAAAAAGCCGCATTAAAAATTATTCAAAGTACACGTGAGGAACTTGATCGCTACCGCCGTGAACTTGAAGAAGCACAAGGTAGTTTTGATTTGAACAAAGCCGCGGAATTACAGTACGGTAAAATTCCAGCACTAGAAAAAGAATTGAAAGAATTGGAAAGTCCGTTGGAAGGAACAAAAGATATACGTCTTTTGCGTGAAGAAGTGACGGAAGAAGAGATTGCTTCAATCGTTGCGCGTTGGACAGGAATTCCCGTAACAAAACTGGTTGAAGGTGAGCGTGAGAAGTTATTGCGCTTGCATGAAACTTTGAAAGAACGTGTCATTGGACAAGACAATGCAGTACAACTCGTCACGGAAGCTGTCTGGCGTGCACGTGCTGGGATACAAGATCCGAATAAGCCTATTGGGTCGTTCTTATTCCTAGGACCGACTGGTGTAGGTAAGACAGAGCTTGCCAAAACATTGGCTGCTACATTATTTGATTCGGAAGATCACTTCGTGCGAATTGATATGTCTGAGTATATGGAGAAACACAGTGTGTCACGTCTAGTCGGTGCACCTCCAGGATACATCGGCTATGAAGAAGGCGGTCAGTTAACGGAAGCGGTAAGAAGAAATCCATATGCTGTCGTGTTATTGGATGAAATTGAAAAAGCGCATCCTGATGTAGCGAATATTTTATTGCAGATTCTAGATGATGGTCGTATAACAGATAGTCAAGGGCGTTTAGTAAACTTTACGAATACTGTCGTCATCATGACATCGAATATCGGGTCCGCTTATTTACTCGAGAATGATTTAGAGGATACAGAACATGCCAAAGAAGATCTGATCATGGCCGCTCTTCGTGGTCATTTCAAACCTGAGTTATTGAACCGAATGGATGATATCATCATTTTCCATTCATTGACTACAGATTCATTTAAAGCGATTACTAACAAGATGCTTGGTGATTTGGTTGATCGTCTGCAAGAACAAGATCTAGTACTTGTCTATGATGAGGACGTACTCGATTGGATTGTGCGTGAAGGGGCAGATGCGGACTTTGGTGCGCGGCCATTGAAACGATTCATTCAGCGTCATGTGGAAACGAAAGTTGCGCAAGAGGTCATACGAGGTGGTCTTGTAGAAGGACAGCAAATCAAATTGTCCATGCACGAAGGGGAATTGGTGGTAGAAGTTGTCAGATGAGATCAGGTCAAAATAAAAGCGTAAGAACTGTTGAACAGTTCTTACGCTTTTTGATCGTAAATCAAACGTCTGCTGGAGATTCGTTTGGAATGATTGTAGTGATAATCAATACAAGTACAGCCAAAACGATTGAGACGGTAACGCCCGCCATGAAGTCAAATGCATAGCCTCCAATGGAGCCCGCAACATAGTTTAACATAGCTACCAAGAGGAACGACCAAACAAATGTCATAATATAGTGCATGATTTTCACCTCGACTAGTCTATTTCATATTCCATCATACCATAGCAAACTAAAACGATGAAATCAAAATATGTATTATATTTGACGAAAAAGTGTCCTCGTCTTGAAAAAACACATGTTTTCTTCTATAATTACTACCAGGTACTAATATTAGATGATAAGGAACGGGGTAGATGAGATGAAAGCTGGACTTTTAGGAATGGGGAAATTTGTTCCGTCAACTGTTGTAACAAATGAAGATTTGGAAAAAAGTTTAGATACTTCAGACGAATGGATTCGCACGCGTACGGGAATCGAAGAGCGTAGAATCGCATCAGATGATATCAATACATCGGACATGGCGTTTGAAGCAGCGAAAAACGCATTACAATCAGCGGAAATCCGTGCTGATCAAATCGGTCTGATTTTGGTTGCCACGGTTACACCGGATACTTCTTTCCCGTCTGTAGCCACGATGATTCAAGAACGTCTAGGTGCAAAGAACGCAGCGGCGATGGATGTTTCTGCAGCGTGCGCAGGATTCATCTACGGTGTAGTAACAGCGAAGCAATTTGTTGAATCTGGCACGTATGACTATGTTCTGGTAGTAGGCGTGGAAAAGTTATCGAAAATCGTTGACTGGGAAGACCGCAATACCGCTGTATTGTTCGGAGATGGTGCGGGAGCGACAGTCGTTGGGAAAGTAAGTGAAGGAAGAGGGATTCTTTCATTCGAATTGGGCGCAGACGGTTCAGGAGGAAAATATCTTCGTCATGATAAATATTTAGAAATGAATGGCCGTGAAGTATTCAAGTTTGCGGTACGCCAAATGGGAGAAACGGCAGTCAATGTCGCCGAAAAAGCTGGTTTAACGACAGACGAAGTAGACTATTTGGTTCCTCATCAAGCAAATATTCGTATTATGGAAGCGTCACGTGAGCGTTTAGGCTTGCCGGTAGAAAAAATGTCGAAAACGGTTCATAAGTACGGGAATACATCGGCAGCATCGATACCGATTTCATTGACAGACGATTTAGCAGAAGGTCGAGTGAAAGATGATGATGTGATTGTTCTTGTAGGATTTGGTGGCGGCTTGACATGGGGCGGCTTATGTATAAAATGGGGTAAGTAAATAGTCTGGAAAATAAAAGTTAACAATAGAAAGGAAGTTTGAAATTGGAAAAACGACGTGTAGTGGTAACGGGTATCGGTGGAATCTCACCAGTAGGTAACTCAGCTGAAGAATCTTGGAAATCAGTGTTGGAAGGGAAATCGGGTATCGACACGATGACAAGACTGGATCAAGAGAAATTCCCGGTCAGCGTGATGGCAGAGGTTAAAGGTTTCGATATCGAAGAATACGTTTCCCGCAAAGATGCCCGTAAAATGGATCGGTTCACGCACTATGCAGTTGCTTCGGCAATGATGGCAATGAAAGATGCGAACCTGGTACTTGAAGGCGACTTAGCGCTTCGTACAGGCGTTTGGATCGGTTCTGGAATCGGTGGAATGGAATCACATGAGACACAATTTAATACATTCCTCGAAAAAGGCTATCGACGCGTCAGCCCATTTTTCGTTCCTATGATGATTCCAGATATGGCTTCAGGTCAAGTATCGATTTTCACAGGTGCTAAAGGAATCAACTCTTGTTCCGTAACAGCTTGTGCATCCGGTACTAACTCTATCGGGGATGCGTTTGAAGTCATCCTGCGTGGAGATGCAGATGTCATGATTACAGGTGGAACTGAGGCACCGATCACGTCACTTGCAGTAGCAGGCTTCATCGCAAGCACAGCGCTATCTTTAAATGATGATCCTACAAAAGCTTCCCGTCCGTTCGATAAAAACCGTGATGGTTTTGTAATGGGTGAAGGTGCAGGAATCTTGATTTTGGAAGAGTATGAACATGCTGTTGCACGTGGAGCGAAGATTTATGCAGAAATCGTCGGTTACGGTTCAACTGGAGATGCGCACCATATTACAGCACCAGCACCAGGTGGAGAAGGCGGAGCGCGTGCGATGCAACAGGCATTGGCAAAAGCGGGCATTGAACCTACGCAGGTGGATTATATTAATGCGCATGGAACGAGCACACCATATAATGATTTGTTTGAGACGATGGCAGCGAAGACTGTGTTTGGTGATCATGCGTATAAGTTGGCAATGAGTTCCACTAAGTCGATGACGGGTCATTTGCTTGGCGCGGCTGGCGGTATTGAGGCGATCTTTACTGTGAAGGCGTTGCAGGAAGGGATTTTACCTCCTACGATGAATTATGAGACGCCGGATCCTGAGTGTGATTTGGATTATGTAGTGAATGAAGCGCGTAAGGCTGATATTACGTATGCGATGAGTAACTCGCTTGGCTTTGGCGGGCATAATGCTTCGTTGGTGTTTAAGAAGATATAAAGGTAGACGGGAAGGGTCTTTTTGACTCCTTTCCGTTTTTATTATTGGAGAAGTTGAAGTTCAAGTTCAAGTTCAAGAGTAAGTGGGAGGGCACCGTTGACCGACGTTCCAGGCGGACGCTTTCCGGAGGGCGTGGCCCGAGCCGCTTCCCTCACTTCGTTCAGTCCAGGGTCTCGAACTCACGCTGATCCTCCCGGAGTCGCCGCCTTCCACTTACGGTCAACTAGTGTATTGTTCTATCAATAGAATAATGATGCATTAAAACATAAACCCAAACCCAAACCCAAACCCAAACCCAAAAGACTGAAGACAAGCTCCTTAGTATGTTTCTGGAGATGTTTTCAGTCTTTTTTGGTTATGAATGTGAAGACTCGTCTTATTACACGTGGTCTGAACATAGGATGAGGGAAAAGGGTAAAGGACGAGATGGCTGTGACGCGTTTTTTTGTGTTTGTTTGTAGTTATTGTGTGATTGTGGTGACGCTTGCGAATCTGTTGTTTTACTTGAATTATTCTGCACTGGGTTATGATTATCGACAGATATTGATTTTTATTTTGCAGTCGACAGATTTTATGATGTTGGTGGGGGCAGTCATTTTATTACTGCTTACCGTGTACGTCCCAAGCCCATCGCGGCCTCCATCTTTTTGAGGGTGGCGGAAGCGATGGTGTTTGCTTTTTCAGCTCCTTGGTCGAGGATTGCATCGAGTTCAGGAGAGTTGATTAGTTCATGATAGCGTTCTTGGATTCCAGCTAAGTGTTGGTTAATCGCATCAGCGACACCGACTTTAAAAGCTCCGTAGCCTTGGCCTTCGTATTTAGCTTCTAATTCTTCGATCGTTACACCACTTAGTGAAGATTCGATAATCAATAAATTGGAGACGCCTGGTTTGTTTTCCACGTCGAATTTCACGATACCTTCAGAATCCGTTACAGCACTTTTAATTTTCTTTTCGATTTCTTTTGGTGTGTCCAAAATCGTAATCGTCGCTTTTTTATTTGGATCAGATTTACTCATCTTCTTCAATGGATCTTGTAAAGATTTTATGCGAGCGCCATTTTTAGGAATACGAACGGCCGGAATGGTCAATACTTTTCCGTATCGGCTATTGAAGCGCTCTGCTAGATCTCTAGTTAACTCTAAATGTTGCTTCTGATCTTCACCGACTGGCACGATATCCGTGTTATACAATAAAATGTCCGCAGCCATTAATGGAGGGTAGGTAAGAAGCGCGGCAGATACACCTTCTGCTCCGTCAGATTTGTCTTTAAACTGTGTCATACGCTCGAGTTCACCGATGTACGAAATGCACTGCATGATCCATCCAGCTTGTGCATGAGCAGGAACTTCTGATTGAATAAATAATGTGGATTTTTCTGGATCGATGCCACTTGCGATATACGTAGCAGCTAATGAACGAATCGCTTGTTTTAAGTCATCTGGATGTTGTTGCACAGTGATGGCGTGCTGATCGACGATACAAAAAATACAGTCCTCGTCGTTTTGAAGCTCAACGAATTGACGGAACGCGCCAATATAGTTCCCTAATGTGATGACACCTGTTGGCTGTACGCCTGAAAAAATGGTTTTCATGATCATGTATCCTCCTTTTAATAGTCGACTGGAACGAACAGTCTGGATCATACGTGAAAAATGGCATAAAAAAACATCAGTCATCCCCCTGTAAATAGGGACGATTGATGAAAGGTAACCGTGGTACCACCCGAATTGCTACTAATAGCCGCTCAATTCCCGTAACGTGAGAAGACGTGATGGAGTACTGTTTTCATCCATCAAGCTCAGGAGCCCATTCTTTTTGTGCAGCTTTACTTGTTTTCACCTTATACAAGCTCTCTACAAAAACCGCCACAAAAATACTTTTTCCTTCAATGCCATTCACTTATTGCTTAAGATTATATCGATACCTTATAAAAAATGCAACTTTGATTTGCTGTAAAGAAAAAACATTTGCCCAACATGAAACCTTTTAGTACATCTGTACGTACTATACATAGAGGGAATAATTAGCAGAATCATTTTCTAAATGAGAATGCATTTATTTACAAATGAAATGTTTAAAACATTTCTAGCCTGGGTATAAAAGTAGAAGATGTTCATTTATCGCAGAATACCGCAACATTCTCTACTGGCATGTTGAAAAATAAGAAATTGTGAATTCCAGAAAAGTTTTTTCGAAAAACTATATTAATTGAGAATGATTATGTGTATAATGAACAGTATAAAGATAAATTGTAATAATTCTAAAGTGAATTACACGAATTGCAAATATACAAAATCTAATTGAGCATAAGCCGTAAGAAAGGACGTGTCAATAAATGGGTGTCACACTTTATACATCGCCTAGTTGTACATCTTGTAGAAAAGCAAAAGCATGGTTGGAGGAACACGAGATTCCTTATACTGAGCGTAATATCTTTTCTGAACCATTAAATATTCAAGAAATTAAACAAATTCTTCGCATGACGGAAGATGGTACTGACGAAATTATTTCAACACGCTCCAAGATTTTTCAAAAGCTAAATGTTGACGTAGAAAGTCTTCCACTGCAAAGACTTTATGAATTGATTCAAGAACATCCAGGTCTTTTAAGAAGACCAATCATTCTAGATGAAAAAAGACTCCAAGTAGGATATAATGAAGATGAGATTCGTCGTTTCCTACCGAGAAAAGTTAGAGCCTATCAGCTGCTCGAAGCGCGGCGTATGGTAAACTAATCTTAATAACAAAAGCTGATAGGGATGACACGGGATACAATTGTGCCTATCAGCTTTTTTTGAATTGATATTCCCTTGTATTCCTCTAGGTTAAACACTTCAATGCAAACATCCTTAAAATGAAATACAATAAACCCTTACGAAAACGTCGGAGTCGACATATAGTAGTAATAAGCATTGCAAGTGTGTATTAGTATATAACAGGGGAGGGCCTGTTTTACAGAAGGGAGAGATAAGGGATGGAAATAGAGCGCATTAATGAAAACACGGTGAAGTTTAATTTATCCTATGGAGATATTGAAGCCCGTGGTTTTAGTAAAGAAGACGTCTGGTATAATCGTGATAAAAGCGAAGAGCTTTTTTGGGATATGATGGATGAACTTGGTGATGACACGGAATTTGAAGTAGAAGGACCACTTTGGATTCAAGTGAATGCTATGAATGAAGGCATTGAAGTGATTGTGACTCGCGCACATCTTCCGAAGAACGCAGAATCATCACAGTTTCCTTTTGGAATTGAAGATCCAGAAGAATTATTCGATCCAATTTTTGATGCGATTACTGATTCTGAAGAAGAAAATGAAGAAGAGTTACAGGTGGCAGATAGATTATTTGTTTTCAATGAATTTGACCAGATCATACCATTGGCTAGCAAGATGATTTCACTCGAAGACGAATTTGATTCGCAACTATATGCATTCGAGGATCGTTATTATCTCAACTTACGCTTCGACTATTCTCTCATTGAGAAAAAACGTGCGAAGGACATTGCCAGCATGGTAACAGAATACGGTGCAGTGTCTAAGATGTCTATTCATCGTATAGGTGAGTATGGCAAGGAAGTTATGGGATCTGACGTATTTGAACAAGTAAATAAATATTTTTCATAATACTCTAAAAGGCTACCAGTAAGTTGGTAGCCTTTTTCTTTATGTCAACCACTGGCAGCGACTTTGTTAAATGGTGTGTAGAACTCGTTCAGATACTTGTTTAATCTGCAATAAGAATGGGGAATAGGGTCGTAGTTCTATCATGAGAGCATAATTAGCAGTACTGAGTTGTAGTTCTTTCACATGCTTTTTTCTGCTCGTGTTTGAGCATGGGACTATGGTTTTGCTGAAAATGTAAGTGGAATGCTCATTGCCCCCACTGCGGCGCTGGTGGATGGCTTTCGCAAGGAGCCACAGACAGAAAGTGCGCCTGTCTCTGTCTCCTTACTTCGCCTACCACAGCAGGTGTCTTCGTTTGATTGTGTGTGGGGCAGTTCGGATAGTTGTTTTAAATGGA
>NZ_PDYS01000023.1:0-27408 GCF_002743155.1 Sporosarcina sp. P1 | reverse complement strand
AATGGGCCTTCTTGAATGGTCTTTGGTTGATTTTCTTCTTCTGTACGTCGTAATGCCACACGTACTCTTGCTGTGAGTTCGCGTTCGTCAAATGGTTTCGTAATATAATCATCCGCACCTTGGTCGAGTCCTTTCACCACATCTGATTTATCGGAACGAGCAGCACGAGATGTACATCCTCCATCCAAGTGAATAACTGCGGTTTCAAACGGATTCACCAGCCACAAATGCCGTCACACAATCTTCGGATAATGTTCGATCTTTTCATAGCATCTCAATAATCACCAAGCTAATTATTAGAAGATTTTAAATTTTATGTTGACAATGAATTTTTTTAGAAGTATGATATGACCATATAGAAACATTGTTTTCTATATAAAACAGAAGACTTCTTTGAATAAGCGTTTTCGTCAAGAGGTCTAAAAATAGGGAGGAAGAAAACATGGAGTTCACAACAGTAGAGGATTTTGAAAAGAAATATATTGCGAGATTGGGAGATAGAAAGTTGGACTGGAACGTTTTAAAGTTCCAAGAAGAATTAGATCCGAGATATCGCCGTGCACAAATGCGCTATATTGGACGTGGTGCAACAGCAAACAAAGATTCAAATGTAATTGAAGCAAATAACTTCACATTAAGCACGATGGTTTTACCAGCTGGTTCAATTGGCCCATTGCACTTACACTCAGACGTAGAAGAAGTGTTCTTCATTTTGGAAGGTGAAATGACGGTCCTTTTAGAGTATGAAGGAAAAGAGTATGAGATAAAAATGAATAAGCGCGACTGTGTCAGCGTACCACCCGGCATTCAGCGTGGTATCCGCAACGATGGAAAAGAAGATGCGATGATGCTTGTTATGCTAGGTGCGGCAAAACCACAACTACCGACTTATCCAGAAGGCAGCGAACTTGAAAAAATTCGCATTGAGCGTGCGAAAGAAAGAGAAGCGATTGTTGCGCAGGCAGACCGCTAATTTATCGATGGATCAACTGATCTTTAATCAAAAAATATTTTTGCACAGAATGTAGAGGCGTCTACCATAGAAGACTTTCATCTCTAAAAGTGACAAAATGATAGCGCTTTAATTATCCAGTTTAGCAGGTCATCCAAACTCTAGATGACTTGCGTTCTTAATCTGGATGCAATTACGCCTCGGCGTAATTGATTACATAGTTTCATATTTTACTTAACGGTAGGGTGCATCGACATCAATCGAAGGAAAGTGAGGAATTTAAAATGAAAATCGATGAGAAAGTATACGACATCACAATAATTGGAGGTGGCCCTGCTGGGTTGTTTACTGCATTCTATGGAGGAATGCGGGAAGCTAGTGTGAAGATTATAGAAAGTTTACCTCAGTTAGGTGGCCAGTTGTCAGTACTCTATCCGGAAAAGTATATTTACGATATTGCTGGATTGCCAAAAGTCCGTGCCCAAGAATTGATCGATAATTTAAAGGAACAAGTGAATATGTTCCCAACGACAATCTGCTTGGAGCAAGCTGTACAAACGGTGGAATGTCAAGAAGACGGGATTTTTAAACTCCAAACGAATCAAGAAATTCATTTTTCAAAGACGATCATTATTACGGCAGGGAACGGAGCATTTGCAGCTCGTCGCTTAGGGATTAAAGGCGCGGAGCAATTCGAAGGGAAAAACCTTCATTATTTCATTGACAACTTAAATAGGTTTACGGATAAAGAAGTGGCAGTATGTGGCGGGGGAGACTCGGCGGTCGACTGGGCATTGATGCTCGAACCGATTGCGAAAAAAGTTACCATCATCCATCGACGCGATAAATTCCGCGCTCACGAACATAGCGTGGAAAATTTGAAAAAATCCAGTGTGGAAATCAAAACCCCTTATATTCCGTCTGAACTGATCGGAGATGAAGGTGGTATTAAACAAATCGTCATCGAAGAGCCTAAAACTGAAAACTGTGAAGTGATTGATGTCGATGACTTTATCGTCAACTATGGATTCGTTTCCGCGCTCGGTCCAATTAAAGATTGGGGATTGAAGATTGAGAAAAATTGCATAATCGTTAACAATAAAATGGAAACGAACATTCCTGGCATTTATGCTGTGGGGGACATTGCAACGTATGAAGGGAAAGTAAAACTGATTGCCACTGGATTCGGTGAGGCACCGGTCGCAGTTAGTAATGCAAAGCAGTACATTGACCCGAATGTACGTTTACAACCGAAACATAGTACGGCAATCTTTGCATAAAGTTTTACGATAATATATATGTTGAAGTTATTTTGGCTATAACTATCGGCTTACTGTCCGAATTGCTATCTATCGTAATTTTATCGACAAAAATCAGCGGTTGAATGTTAACTTATATGATTTTAACAGTAACCGTGCTAAAAGGGGCAGATTTCATGAAAACAGATCTTTCGTGGAAAGTGGGAGGACAGCAAGGGGAAGGAATTGAAAGTACGGGTGAGATTTTCTCCAAAACTCTGAACCGGCTCGGTTTTTATTTATATGGATATCGCCACTTTTCATCTAGAATTAAAGGTGGTCATACGAACAATAAAATTCGCGTTAGTACTGAAAAAGTCCAGGCAGTTGCCGATAATTTAGACATACTTCTTGCATTCGATCAAGAAACGATTGATCTAAACTATCCTGAATTACATGAAAAAGGTGTTATCATTGCTGATACGAAATTTAAACCAGTGAAGCCGGAAGACTCGAAGGCTGAACTATATCCTGTTCCATTTACTGATATCGCTTCCGACCTCGGCACTTCTTTGATGAAAAATATGGTAGCGATCGGTGCTACTTGTGCCGTTATGAATTTGGAGGTTGAGGATTTCTCTGTTGTTATCGAAGAGATATTTAATAGAAAAGGCGGAGATATGGTTCAGAAAAATATGAAGGCTATCCAAGAAGGGTATATGTATATGCAAAAAAGCCTTGGAGAAAAAGCCTCAACTTTATATCTTGCAAAGGCTGAAAATACTCATAAACGGATGTTTCTGATTGGTAATGATGCGATTGCGCTTGGGGCTTTGACAGCAGGGGTTCGCTTTATGCCTGCATATCCAATCACACCAGCCTCTGATATTATGGAGTATTTAATTAAAAAGCTTCCAAGAGTCGGTGGGACAGTCATTCAAACAGAAGATGAAATTGCCGCTGTGACAATGGCAATCGGTTCTAATTATGCGGGTGCTCGTTCTTTCACTGCTTCATCTGGACCTGGATTATCATTAATGATGGAAGCGATTGGTCTTTCCGGCATGACCGAAACACCTCTTGTTGTTGTTGATACACAGCGTGGTGGGCCATCTACTGGATTACCGACAAAGCAAGAACAGTCTGATTTAATGGCGATGATCTATGGGAATCATGGAGAAATTCCAAAGGTTGTCATTGCTCCAAGTACAGCTGAAGAGGCTTTTTACGATACGATAGAAGCATTTAATATTGCAGATGAGTACCAGTGCCCTGTTATTTTATTGTCCGATTTACAGCTTTCGTTAGCGAAACAAACCGTAGAACCTTTTGATTTTGATAAAGTACACATTCGACGGGGGAAGTTAATTACAACTGATATTGAACAAACGGAAGAAAAGGACTATTTTAAACGCTATGAAGTAACAGACGATGGTGTCTCTGCACGTGTGATTCCAGGGGTGAAAGGTGGCATTCATCATGTAACTGGTGTCGAGCATGACGAAACAGGTAGACCAAATGAAACTGCAAGTAATCGTAAACAACAAATGGATAAAAGAATGCGTAAATTATCCGACTTGACAGAACGATTCCCAAATCCAATCACAGTGAATGTTCCAACAACAGAAACAGATCTTTTACTAATAGGATTTAATGCAACGCGTGGTGCTATTGAAGAAGCTGTCCACCGTCTGAGAGAAGAAGGATTGAACGTAAATCACTTGCAAATTCGACTCATTCACCCATTCCCGACAGCAGCTATCAAGCCTTATATAGTCGGGGCAGATCATGTACTTGTTGCAGAAAGCAATGCGACGGGGCAACTTGCCAATATTATAAAAATGAATGTTGGTCATGTCGATAAAATTCAAAGCATGTTGAAATATGATGGTGATCCATTCCAACCACACCATATTTACGATGCGAGCAAGGAGTTGTTAGAACATGTCTACATCAACAATTAAAGATTTTAGAAATGGTGTGAAGCCAAATTGGTGTCCAGGTTGTGGAGATTTCTCTGTACAAGCAGCGATCCAGCGTGCTGCAGCTAATCTAAATCTTTCTCCAGAAGATCTGGCGGTTATCTCTGGAATTGGCTGTTCCGGTCGTATTTCAGGCTATATTAGATCATACGGTCTACATGGAATCCACGGAAGGGCGCTTCCGATTGCTCAAGGAGTAAAGATGGGGAATCGTGATCTTACTGTCGTTGCGGCTGGAGGAGATGGTGATGGTTTTGCAATTGGGATTGGACATACGATTCATGCGATGCGGCGTAATATGGATATTACTTATATCGTAATGGATAATCAAATTTACGGATTAACAAAAGGTCAGACATCACCGCGTTCAGAGGATGGGTTTATTACATCATCGACACCGGAAGGATCAATTGAAAAAGCAATATCTCCAATGGAGATGGCGATAACTAGTGGAGCTAGCTTTGTGGCACAATGTTTCTCAGCGGATATTAAGGAATTGACTGCGACAGTGGAAGCAGGAATACAACATAAAGGTTTTTCAATTATTAGTGTCTATAGTCCATGTGTCACATACAATAAAGTGAATACGTATGATTGGTTCAAAGAGAATTTGACCAAATTGAGTGATCTAGAAGGATATGATTCTTCCAACCGTGAAATGGCCATGAACACTTTAATGAAACATAATAGCCTGGTAACTGGAATTGTTTATCAAGAAGAGAAGCCTTCTTATCAAGAGTTAGTAAAAGGGTATGCAGAGCAACCCTTGGCGCATATGAACCTCGATTTACAACCTGAACTTTTTAGGGAACTTGTAAACGAGTTCATCTAGTTTTTTTACACAAGATTGAAAGACATAAATAAATCTAATTGTGCGGAGGCGCAATTGACAATAGAAGATGAAAGGGGAATCACGATATGAAGAAGTATACATTAGTAGAACAAGAGACTTGTATCGCTTGCAGTGCGTGTGGAGCTACTGCCCCCGATATATTTGATTATGATGATGATGGGCTATCTTATAGTATTCTCGACGATAATACAGGTGTTACGCCAATAGGAGAAGATTTAGTAGATGATCTTATAGATGCTTGTGAGGGATGTCCAACAGACTCGATACAAGTAGCAGACGAACCGTTTCTACTTGTAGTAGAAAAATAATATCTCAAGATAGAAGTCTCCCTTCTTATAGTGTAATGACGGTGTAGATTCACTATTTCAATAATAGATGGGGGAAATAAGAGGTCGCTTCTTATTTCCTTTTTTGATTGTTTTAAGATGTTATTTGAATATAGTGTATTTTGGTAATAGTCAGTTTGGAACTTAGGAGTCGCTTGACTTTACGAAGAATAAGTACGTACAATTAATATTAATATCGGGAACTTTGTTTTATTGATAAAACATAGAAAAAACGATAAAAATGCTTGAGGAGGGGTTTTATGTCGAAAGTGGAGTTGGTGGATCTGCCTATTCATTATCTCAGTAAAGGAAGTGGACCACCGCTTGTCTTATTGCATGGCTTAGGAAATAACTCGAAGTCATGGATCCATCAATTGGAAGGGCTGAAGAAAGATTATACGGTAATTGCTTGGGATGCTCCCGGTTACGGTCAAAGTGCGGACCCTGTTCCAGAATTACAACATTTTTCCCAGTTTGCGGATCATTTAAAGAAGTTTCTTGATGATCTTCTATTAGAGGAAGTTTATTTGTTAGGGCATTCGATGGGGGCGGCAATTGCGATCGATTTTGCGATAAGATTTCCTGAAATGGTTACCAAATTGATGATTGCTGCACCGACCCGGGGAGCGGCTGGGCTCAATGAAGAAGAAAATATAAAGAAAAGAAAAGCTCGGCATGATCTCGTAGAAAATACTCCACCAGAAGAATTAGCAAGACAAAGAACGTCTGCACTGCTCGCTGCAAATGTAGATTCTTCAATTTTGGAATATGCGCAAAACATTATGGCTGAAGTCCGACTGGCAGGTTATAAATCAGTTGCCAACAGTTTATACCACTTGAATCAAATGGATGAGTATTCAAAAGTTATGGTTCCGACTCTTGTCATTTGTGGAGAAGAGGACCAGGTGACGCCTGTCAGCGAGTCGGAAATTATTGTCGAAAGGCTGAAAGACGGACGTTTGAAGACAATAGCGGATGCGGGCCATCTCAGTTACTTGGAAAAACCGGAAGTATTCAATAAATATGTATTAGATTTTTTAAGAGAAGAGGAATAGATAGTGGAGATCACAAAAAAGAAATTGGAAAAGCAAAAAAGTGATAATGAAAAATATCTTTCAAATTCCATTTTACGTGGATTGGAAGTTTTAAAGATGTTCAGTGTAGAAAATCAGACTTTGTCCTTGGCAGAAATTGCAAGTAATTTAGGTGTCAGCCGAACAACGCCTTATCGCATCTTGTATACATTGGAAGAGTGCGGTTATATTTATCAAGATAGTCATACGAAGCGCTATGGACTTAGACCGAAAGTACTTGAACTAGGCTACACTTATTTGAACAGTCTCGAACTACCAGAACTAGCGGCGCCTTATTTGGAGAAGTTAAGAGATGAAACGGGCATGTCTTCACATATGGGGATATTGGACGGGAATGACATAGTGTATATCGCCAGGTATCCGGCTAGAAGTGTCGCTACGATTACAATTAACGTCGGATCACATCTGCCTGTCCATGCTACAGCGATGGGGAAATGTCTATTGGCACATTTACCCGAAGAAAATAAAGAAGAGTTGTTGTCAAAGCTGCAAGTATTGCAGATACCCGATGCACCGATAGTGGAAGTCAAAAAATTGCGTGATGAATTACAATCCATTAAAGAAAAAGGCTACGTCTTCCATAAAGGGGAGTTTGAAACAGGAGTTTGGTCTGTCGCTTGCCCGATCTTTGGGAAAGACAATAAAGTGATTGCTGCCATAAACATAGCGATTACACAACATGCGGCCGACGAAGAGCTGATGGAAGAAAAGATTATCCCGGCAGTTTGTCAAGTAGCTAGAGAAATATCCTCATTTATGGTTCTGACTATCTAATCTGTATTACAAAAGAAGTCGCACTCTACTAGGCATATACATCATTTGCGTCTTTCAGCAAATTGTAGCTGTGCCTAGTTACTGACTTTAAGTTAATTTTTGATAAGTCTGAAAACTGTATTGACAAAAATGCACAAGTAAGATAATGTGAATATTAGTATTAGAAACAATGTTTTCTATGCAAAACGAAGGATATTGAAAAAAACCGCTTGAGTAAAAAAATTACTATTCTATGTCATTTAGTAAAGAAAGATTGGAGAGGTGGGGAAACTCAATGCTTGAAATAACACATTTACGCCACATAAGTTTAATAACACCTAACCTGGAAGAACAAATCGAATTTTATAGGGATGTATGGGGATTGGATGTTGTCTCACAAGATGACAATCATGTCTATTTCCGCGGTTCAAGTCCTGAACATCATATCCTTCATCTGCAACGAGGAGAAAGAAGAGGTCTCCATCACATTGCATTTGGAATGGTGGACAAAATAGCAGTAGACAAAGCGGCGGTCTTTCTGAAAGAGAAAGGCGTGGAGATCATCCAACAGCCGGGCTATCTAGATGAAGTGGGGGGCGGTTATGGCCTTCGTTTCGTAGACTATGAAAACCGTTGCTATGAACTTTCAACATGGGTAGACATCCATACAGAACCATGGCAAAGAAAAGTCGATTCGAACCCGCTTTACTTGAACCATATCGTCTTAAACACAACTGATATCCAACGGTCAACGGATTTCTTCACTGAAGTGCTCGGCTTTATGGTTTCAGATTGGAGTGAGGATCAGATGGTGTTCCTGCGGTGCGATAAAAATCACCATGAAATTTCGTTTAACCGGGCTGAACATGCATCGCTCAACCATATCGCCTATGAAGTGGAAGGTGTGGATGAAGTGATGCGTGGAATCGGCAATGTCCGGAAGAAAGGATACAAAGAGATTTGGGGACCGGGAAGACACGGACCAGGCAATAACATCTTCTGTTATTTCCAAGATCCAGGCGGGTTTGTCATGGAGTACACATGTTATGTAGATGTGATTGAAGATAAAAAAACATGGCGCGCGCAAGTTTGGAAGCGAGTACCGCATTTATCGGATAGATGGGGAATTGCAGGACCGCCTTCGCCAGAAACTAGAGTGAAGATGGCGGGAGAGCCGGATCCCGGTTGGGCTTTAGTAAATACGAAGTGATGGAAAAAAGGGGTGGCTGAGTAGTATGGATTTAAATTTAAAAGACAAAGTTGTTGTCGTCATGGGCGGCACGGCGGGTATCGGTTTTGAAACAACGAAGATGCTACTGGAAGAGGGGGCGAAAGTCGCTATTTGCGGACGGAGCCAAGATCGCTTAAACCAAGCAGTCGAAAAGTTGACAAACGATTCAAATCGGGAAAATCTATTCGGCCTAACATGTGATGTTTCCAAGCGTGAAGACGTAGAAGCATTCATTAATGCGACGGGCGAACATTTCAAACGAATTGACGTACTTGTCAATAATGCAGGGCGGAGTATTATGTCACACTTCTTCGACATTACGGATGAGCAATGGCAAGAACAAATCAATCTGAAATATTTTGCAGTCATTTACGCGGTCCAAGCAGTTGTTCCGTTCATGAAAGCACAAGGGGAAGGTCGAATTATCAATATGAATGCGACACTTTCCAAAGAGCCGGAACCACACATGGTTGCAACTGCCGCAACGAGAGCGGGATTGTTGAATATGACGAAAAGTTTGTCGCATGAGTTGGCGAGAGATAATATACTCATCAATACAATTAGCCTTGGGTTGATCAAAACGGACCAATGGGAACGCCGAAGATTGGAACGAGCACCAGATGTGGATCCGGAAGTGTATTATAAAGAGTTGGCGGAAAATAGAAAAATCCCACTGGCTCGGGTCGGTTTACCTGAAGAAGTCGGAAATGTCATTTTGTTTTTAGCGTCAGAACGTGCCAGCTATGTCACAGGTGCAAATATAGAAGTATCGGGTGGGTTAAGTAAAGTTTTATAGGACAAGGGGGACTTGGAGTGGAAAGTACACAATTGCAGTTTACGGTAGCGGATGCAATAGTAAAGGAATTAGTCAATGCGGGTGTTGAAACCGCTTACGGGATTGTGAGTATTCATAATATGCCGATTTACGACGCGATTTTACGTGAAGGAAGTATTGAATTAGTTTGTGCACGTGGAGAGAGTGGCGCAGTGAATATGGCTGACGGACATGCAAGATCGACTGGCAAGCTAGGCGTGGCAATTACAAGTACAGGCACAGGCGCAGGAAATGCAGCAGGTGCTTTGGTGGAAGCCTGGAGTGCCGGTGTTCCCCTATTACATATAACCGGTGAAGTTTCTTCTGAACAGATTGGGACAGGTAGAGGTTATATCCACGAATGTAAAAATCAGCTTCAAATGATGGAGGGAGCTTGTAAAAAAGCTTACCAACTAAAGGTTCCGGAGCAGGCAACTGGGTTTATCCGAAAAGCGATCAAGGAAGCATTTCAAGTACCATCAGGTCCAATAAGTGTTGAAATACCAATTGATTATCAATCAGCCATTATTCCAGATACTCCGATTTACGATGAATTGGCAAATAGTTCTTCAATACAAGAAAAATTCATTGTACCTGAAGCGGTTGTGCAGGCGATGAAAGAAGCGAAGCGACCAGTATTATGGGTCGGAAACGGAGCGATTTTGTCAGGTGCTTCCGAACAAATCAGACAGTTGGCGGAAATGACGGGCGCGCCTGTCATTACGAGCCAATCAGCTAAAGGAATCATTCCGGAGGATCATCCGCAATGTATTGGACATTTTGGGGCTTCTCCAGAAACAAAGCAATTTTTGGCGAATGCTGATGTACTCATTAGTATTGGTGTACGTTTCCGGAGTAATGAAACTGCCGGCTGGTCAGTTGAAGTACCGGAAAATCATATTACAATTGATGCCGATTATTTGGCGGTCAGCCGAAATTATGAAGCGAAGTATGGGTTAGTCGGAGATATTAAAACGGTCGTAGAGAGTCTTGTCACTCTACTAGAAGAAAGCGGTTACACAATGCCGAGCGGTGAATATAGTGAAAATGTGCAAGAATTGCGTGAAACGCTCAGAGCTAAGTTACGCAAAACATTAGGACCTTATGAAAACATTTTGGACAGTATGAGAAACAGACTGGACGAAGAAACAATTTTTGTAAGGGACGTTACCGTTCCAGCGAATGTTTGGGGAAGCCGACTGTTCGAGATTTATAAACCACGCCATTCGATTCATGCCTCGGGAGGCGGAATTGGCCAAGCCTTACCGACAGGAATCGGCGCACAAAAAGCAAACCCTGATAAACGGGTTGTCGTATTAGCAGGGGATGGCGGCTTCATGGTCAATATTGGTGAACTTGCAACAGCAGTCCAAGAGAACCTTTCGATGATCATACTTGTGTTTGACGATAGCGGTTACGGTGTACTTCGAAATATTCAAGACGCAGCATATGGCCGACAAGTCGGTGTCGATTTGGTCAGTCCGGATTTTGTACAGCTGGCACATTCGATGGGGATAGGGTCAACGAGAGTAGGTTCTGCCGATGCATTTGACCAAGCATTGGAGAATGCTACAGGGTCAGATAAGATGACTTTGATTGTCGTCGATATGGAAGCAGTAGGACCGATGGCTAAACCATTCGGGGGGCCCCCGGGTGTCGCTTCGTCATTTCAACCGAAAAGAATAAAATAAGATCGTTCAATGGAAATGAGGGAGACAAATTGGTCTATAAAACGGAAGCAACTTTGCAAATTTCAGGAAAGATATTAGTGAACGGTGAATGGAAAACGTTAAATAGGCACAAAGACGTCATCAATCCTGCCGTCACAAGTGAAGTCGTCGGTTTTATCGGGCTGGCATCCGAAGAAGATGTAGACCGGGCGATTACGGCAGCGGCAGATGCGTATCCAACATGGTCGCAAACATCATTGGATGAACGAATTGAGCGTGTTCACCAAGTATGGGAGCGTGTGAAAGACCGTGTCGATGAATATACGACTTTATTTGTCAGAGAAAATGGTAAAACTCTGCAAGAAGGCAAGTTAGATATTCAAAGATGTGTACAGATTTTAAATGAGTTGCCGGAAAACCTGAAAAACTGGTATGAGCCAAGAGATTTGTCCGGACAGGCCCAACAGGTCGAAATTCGGAGACGTCCAAGAGGTGTGACGGCAATCATCACCCCATGGAATTCCCCGATGATCTTAACGTTCAAGCGGGTCATACCGGCTATTTTGACAGGAAACACAGTCGTTTTCAAACCTGCGACAGATTGTCCATTGACAATTATGGTCTTCATGAAAGAGCTTGCTGACTGTCTACCGCCAGGGGTATTGAACGTTGTGACAGGTTCGGGTGGTCTTATTGGAGATCGAATCGCGAAGGACGAACGGGTCCGGACAATTGCGTTTGTAGGTGGCACAAATACAGGAAAAGTATTGATGGAAAAGTCTTCGTCTACTTTGAAGAAATTGAATATGGAACTGGGCGGTAATGACCCTGCCATTATATTGGCCGATGCCGATTTGAACAAGGAAACAATCCTAAAGTTAAGAAATGGAGTTTTGAAAGGTGCTGGGCAAGTATGTTCTGCCATTAAGCGCATTTATGTCCACGAAACTCGATACGAAGAGTTGTTGGATAAACTAAGCGAAGAATTTAACAAAACAATTGTCGGAAACGGGATCCAACCGGATGTCAAAATGGGCCCATTGAATAATGAATCACAATTTCGTTTCGTGAAAGATTTGATTGACCATGCAGAAAAAGAAGGTGCCAAAGTGCATTATTTTGGTAGAAAACTAAACGAGGATACATGGGAAGACGGATATTTCATGCTTCCGGCCATCGTTACAAATGTGCATCAGGAGAGTGAGATCATGAGAGCGGAGCAATTTGGTCCTGTCATTCCGGTGATGTCGTTCAATGATACCGAGCAAGTAATCAAATATGCGAATGATTCGGAATATGGATTAAGGGCATCCATTTGGACAACTGACATCGAAGCAGCAAAACGGTTGGCTGATCGTATCGAAGCTGGCGCCATATTCTTTAACAATCATACGATTTTCAAAGATTTACGCCTCGATTTTCCAGGAATCAAAGAAAGTGGTCTATCGAGCGTGACAGAATTTGGCGGCTTTGAACATTTCACTGATTCATATGGATTTGCCGAATAAGGAGTTGTCTGAATGAACATAGGTATTATCGGAGCCGGTTCCATTGCGACATTCATCATAAAAGAAATACAGCAAATGCAGTTGGACGGATTGAAAGTGAAGAGCTTATTTGTCCGCAACTTAAAAAAATATGAACAGCTAGCTGCTGATTATGGAGTCCAGTTGTTCAATGATATCGATCAATTTCTCGAATCCGATATAGACATCGTAGTGGAAGCAGCCAACGTAGCAACGGCTCATCAGCACGTTCCAAAGGTGCTTGAGAAAAAAGAAGTGATCATCATTAGTATCGGAGCACTAGCTGATGAGGCATTTTTAGAAGAAGTTAAATTATTAGGAAAAAAACACAAACATTCAATTTATTTACCATCCGGTGCAATAGGAGGAATAGATGCAATCCAAAATGCAAATGGATTAGGAGAATTGAAAAGGGTTTCATTAACAACGAGGAAACCGGCGCATTCATTTGGAGAGGACATCGTAGGGGAAAAAGTGATTTTCCAAGGATCAGCTGCAGAAGCGATTGAAAAATTCCCTAAAAATATCAATGTTTCGATTGTATTATCACTCGCTGGGATCGGAGTGGAAAATACGAAAGTTGAAATTATTGCCGATTCGACAGTGACGAAAAATCATCATCAAATTCAAGCGGAAGGTACTTTTGGGTCTATGACGTTTCAAATTGAAAACGAGCCGATGCGTACGAACCCTAACACGAGTATGTTAGCCGCTTTAAGTGTGCTAGGTACATTGAAAAAGTTGCAATCTACTATAAAGATCGGCTTATAAAAATAAGGAGGTCGTTTGTATGACTACTACGAGTACTAAACAAGTTCCGCGGCTAGACGAAATGACAAGAAGTGAATTGATTCAATACTTAAAAGATACAGTTAAGCCAGAAGAAGGCTTGATTCCATCTTATATTTTCTCACATCCAAAAGTTTATGAGCTTGAGATGGAGAAAATTTTCTTAAAGGACTGGCTATTTGTCGCCCATAAGTCGGAAATACCGAACATAGGAGATTTTGTGACACGGGAAATGGGCGGACAGAGCGTCATCGTCACACATGGTGCAGATGGTGAAATTCATGTGTTGCTAAATGTTTGTACACATCGCGGTATGAAACTTTGCCGAATGGATAATGGAAATCAAAAAAACTTTACGTGTCCTTACCATGGGTTCAACTTTAAAAACACTGGTGACTTGATCGGGATTCCGTTCCAGAAAGTCGTTTACGGTGAAACGATGGATAAAAGTAAAATGGGCTTGAAGGAAATTCGTCATGATGTCTATGCAGACTTGATTTTTGCAACGCTTAATTCTGAAGCTGTTTCCCTCGAAGAATTTTTAGGAGATATTAAATGGTATCTCGACCTGGCATTTAACCGTGCAGAAATGGAGGTTGTAGGTCTTCCACAAAAATGGAATGTAGATGGAACTTGGAAACTGGGATCAGACAATACAATTTCTGACTCTTACCATACATTGGTTTCTCACGGATCGATTGCAAAATTAGGCCTTGTTCCGACAGGGGACTATTCAAAATATGGTTACCAGATTTATACGGGGAACGGGCATGGATTGAATTTAGGCATGCCGAACCCTGACGGTTTTGCCTTTCCTGAAAGCTTAATTGATGAATATAAAGAACGACTCAATGAAGATCAATACGACATTTTGAAGCAGATGAAGAATATGATTGTTTGTGTCTCTCCGAATATTATGATTCTCATTTCTTCGATGGATTTAAAAGGCCAGAAAATCTCTCATACATCCCTTCGTATCTGGAAGCCGACGGGACCAGACTCCATGGAGATATCATCTTGGATGCTTGTTGAAAAAAATGCAACAGAAGAATGGAAGAGATTATCAGAACAAGCTTTTACACTAACGTTCGGAGCTTCTGGAATTTTCGAACAAGACGATACAGAAAATTTTACAGATATCACACAAAACAGTAAAAGTCCATATCATTTACATGAGAACATTGTCTTTAACTACACGATGGGTATGCATCAAGAGCCAGTAGAAGACTTCGTTGGACCTGGTATTGTTTATAAAGATAAATTTAATGAAGCGAACTCCAGAGCATTTTTCAGAAACTGGCTTGATCAAATAACGGCTGAATAAGAGGTGAATGGGATGCATGAGGATATTATATTGCAACATGAAATTGAGCAATGGCTTTATAAAGAATCAGAGCTTTTGGATCAATTGAATTTTGATGGTTGGTATGAACTGTTGTCTGAGGAAATCAGTTATACAATGCCTTTAAGAATCAATCAAATGGAAAAGTCAAAACCTGATTACTCAGAAGCTACCTTACTATTCGACGATGATTCGACAACTTTGAAACTTCGAATCGATCGTATGAAAACAGATATGGCGTGGGCTGAATTGCCACCATCACGTACAAGAAGGAATGTTTCGAATGTGAAGATCAAAGAAGTGTCGGAAAATGAAGTAGCTGTCCATAGTAATTTGCTGTTGTATAGAAGTAGAAGTACAGATACGACTGCTGACTTAATCTCGGGAGAGCGTAAAGACGTACTCCGCAAAGAAAATGGTGATTGGAAGTTAGTATCACGCTGGTTCTTAGCAGATCAGACGTCTTTAGGAACAAGAAACTTGGCGATTTTTGTTTAATAGTCATTCAATATGTAGCTACCCGTTAAAATTAGGGTAGCTACAGTTGTTATAAAAAGGATTAACTTTATAGTGGGGAAGTGTAAAAGTGATGGAATCATTGGATGGAAAAGTTGCAATTGTGACAGGTGGAACGAACGGCATTGGGGAAGCAGTCGCAAGGGAGTATATACATCAAGGTGCTAAAGTTTGTATTTTGGGAAGGTCAGAAGAGAAGCTGAATGCGTTACAAGAAGAATTTAAAGACAATATTTTAACAGTGAAAGGCGACGTAACAAAATATTCAAGCCATCAAGAAGTTGTCCGAAAAACGGTGGAGAAGTTTGGAAAACTGGATATATTAGTTTCCAATGCAGGCGTATTCGATGGCTTTGTCACATTGGAGCGACTGCCAGAAGAGCATCTGGATGAAGCGTTTTCAACTATTTTCGATATAAATGTAAAAGGGGGCTTATTGGCGGCAAAAGCTGCTGCTGAAGAGCTGAAGAAAACGAAAGGGAATATCATCTTCACTGTTTCCAATTCCGGGTTTTATCCGAATGGCGGAGGCCCTATTTACACGGCAAGTAAGCATGCGATTGTAGGGCTTATCCGAGAGTTGGCTTATGAGTTGGCTCCTGAGATTAGAGTAAATGGCGTGTCACCTGGTGGAACGGTCACGGAAATCACTGCGATCCCATGCCTGCAAGATAGCGTAAAACAGATAGATAAGGAAACGAGAAAGAAAAATATTGCAAGTAGAAATCCACTGCAAATTGCTCAGGAAGCAAGTGATCACAACGGCGCCTATGTCCTATTGGCATCTGATAACGCTAAGGCGATAACAGGAACCATCATAGAGAGTGACGGAGGGCTTGGTGTGAGAGGGATGCCTGGTACGACTTTCTGATAATAGGTCGTTCTAAGGCGAAATTGATTACTGAGATATGGTGCAGTCTTGATAAAAGAATGCTCGGAACAATTCAATAGAACAAATCGATTTCATCGTAAAGGATATAGATCAAGCCATATCATCATTCAGCAAGTTGCTTGGCTTTATGGAACCGGAATATTTTTTGGCAGGTGCCCATGACCAATCGCAAGTGTTTCATAAAGGAGTCACCTCAGATACGCAGAGTAAGTTTGTACTCATTGACACACTGTAAATCCAAATCGAACTGATGGAAGTGAATGATGAACCAAACACGATGAAAGATTATTTGGTGGGATACGGAGAAGGGATTCATCACCTTGCTTTTGTTGTAGACAAAATTGCTCCTTGTCTCGAAACTTTTGCTACAAGAGTTTATCCGTTGCTACATTCAGGTAAATTCACATCTGTAAACAAAGGGCGTTATGCCTATTTAGATACAGAAGCTTCGTTGTAAACTGTATTCGAATTGCTTGAAAGAGAAACGCCCCAGCCTAAAAAAGTGGGGATGATATTGCCGAGCTACTGTTTGGCTCACGGACTATCACACAAATCGCATTCATAGTGGAAGACATCAATGCGTCTGCTGCCCGCTTAGGGGACTTGCCAATCTTGAAGATTCCCCCAAAAATCGAGTCGGGGGTTGCGGAGTGACTCAAGTAGCATATAAAAGAGAAGCAAAAGAGGCTGACGTAGGATTCATTTTTTTGAAACACCAACAATCAAGGTGAAGCTCATTCAACCAGGAAAAAGCCTGGGTGTTTGGAAGGGGCATTTGGAGAAATATGGGGAAGGAATTCACCATATTTCTTTGGAGCTGGACAATTTGGAAGAAAGGTTACCTGACTTTCGAGAATAGGACTATGACGTCATCCAACAACGCAAGTATTGGAATGGGCAATATGCATATTTGGACACCACAGAAGAGTTTAAAGTAGTGTTAAAATTATTTGCAGGTCAATCTCATTAAATTCAAAGACAGATGGTTTTGGAACCATAATTTGTCTACATGCAGTCAAATTTAAAAAGACTACATTTCGATTAGGAACGAAATGTAGTCTTTTTCTTATGATTGATTATCCCTATCCATGCACTTTAAGTTGGGAAGGACTACAGGGTTTATTACAAAAATTGCAATATATACTTTCTAAAAGCCGAAATAATATTTTATTCTCAATATCGACTCGCTGTCAGATATACAATGCGTTAATTATAGTGGAAGGCATAGTAAGAAGTCAGTACGATGAACCTACGATCAAGATTCTTTTTTTATTTAAATGACTGCATAAACCGGTCTGCTAATAGACGATTCTTCACATAAAGTGTTATAAGAAAACTATATTAATATCTTATTTTATCTTATTGACATTAAATTCAGAAGAGTGTAAAATTTAATTATAGGATTTACAAAAACATGTTTTGCATATAAAACATATAAAAAATCCTGTTTTGTCATTATTCATTCAGGTTTAATGAAAGCGGTTACAATAGGGGGGCGGAATTTTGTGGGAGAAATACAACAGAAAATTGGAGGAACGAAAATGAAGAAAATGATTGCAGGTTTTGTCTTCGTATTGATGATCGGACTATTGGCTGCATGTGGTTCTGCTGATCAACAAATTGGTAAAGCTTCAGCTGAAGGAGAAAAAGGGAATGGACCGGTTGAAATTAAATTAGGCGTCGGCTATGCAACAGAAGAAAACTTATGGCTAATTAAAGTGGCATCCGATCTGGCGCCGAATTATGGAGAGAAATATACATTAGACCTTCAGCAATTTAGGGCGAATACTGATCGATTGAATGCTTATCGAGCTGGGCAAATTCAAGGGGGATCAATTGGACAAGGGGCAGCGATTATGTCGGCAGCTCAAGGGATCAATTTGAAAATTGTTGCAAACATAGCTAAAGAAACACCTGGGGAAGGATTCAACTCGGCATTCATGGGGCTGAAAGATGCTGGCCTTGAATCAGCGGCCGACTTAAAAGGCAAAACAATTGGTATCCCTGATTTCAAATCACCTACTGATATGTGGGCACGTTCGGCTGTGAAAGCAGCAGGGTTAGATCCTGATAAAGATGTAAAGTATGCGGTGCTTCCAACTCCGGCAGTGGAAGAAGCGGTGAAAAGTGGGAAGATAGATGTCGGTTTATTTCCACAACCTTTCTATGAAATGGCACAAGAAGCCGGTGAATTAAAAACAGTGTTCACTTCCAAAGATGGTGTTCCGATAGACGAAGATTTCCTGAATCTCTTTTTACATCCCGACTTTATTGCAGAGCATGAAGAGGCGGTTCGTGCACTCGTGGAAGACTTACAATATATGACAAGGTACTATGTGGAGAACAAAAAAGAGGCTCGTCAAAAGTTGCTGGATGCTGAATTTGTTCTTTCTGAACCGGAAATTTATCTCAATCTAGTCGATTATAACCGTTCGATCGATAGTTCACTTACGAAAGAAAGCTGGGAGCTTGTCCAAGAAATTTTGCTGGAAGACGAATGGATTGAACAGAAAGTTGACTTAGATGAATTGATTGATGACTCATTCTTAGCCAAATAACTTGGCCAATCAGGGGTGGGGTGAATGACAAAAGTATTTAAATTTAGAGGGAGTCCGAAATAGACTCTCTACAAATTTAGTAAAGGGAAGCTACAATGCTGGCCGGTAGCCATTGTCACAAAGGTGCGACGGTTTTAGGTTAACTATGTCACTTACTTAAGACACAAGTAGACCGAAGTATAATTGTTTAGGATGGTCTGTATTTGAAAAAGTTCAATGTTGGATTTCTATCGGAGGTGGCGAAAATGAGTTTTGGATCCGTAATGACAAGAGTTGTTCCCGTAAATAAGGTAGAGCCAAAAGAGAGTGCGATTAAAATATCTAACTTGCGTAAGGTCTTTGAACGTAAAGGTGAAGAGATTGAAGCAATCAAAGGGATTGATTTAGATATAAAAGAAGGCGAGTTCGTAAGTGTTGTCGGCCCGAGTGGTTGTGGGAAGAGTACATTCCTTCATATTGTTGGCGGCTTTATTGAACGGACATCAGGGGTGGTAAGTGTCCGAGGAGAAGAAGTTGGCAAACCTGCTCCGGACAGGGGAATGATGTTCCAAGAGTCGACCCTATTCCCTTGGCGCAAAGTTTACGACAATGTGGCATGGGGGTTGGAAGCACAAAAGTTTCCCAAAGCTGATATCAAAGAGCGGGTGGAATACTTCTTAAAACTTGTCGGACTTTGGGAATTCAAAGACAATCTGCCTTCCGAGTTATCGGGAGGCATGAAGCAGAGAGTATCTCTTGCTAGAGTGCTTGCTTTTGACCCTAAAGTGCTGCTTATGGATGAACCATTCGGTGCACTTGATTCCCAAACTAGAGAGACGATGCAAGTGGAACTTCAAAGGATCTGGTCGGAATCGAAAAAAAGCGTGATATTCGTTACACATGATATTGAAGAAGCGGTTTATTTAAGTGATTACGTCGTTGTTTTGACGAAACGTCCCTCGGTAGTTAAGGAAATCTTGAAAATTGAATTACCAAGACCCCGTGATGTATCGATTCGAAAGTCTTATGATTTTATTGATTACCGGAATCATATTTGGGATCTTTTGCATGAGGAGGAAAATGTGAAAAGTATAGGAGGTCAATCCAATGCCGAGTAGCTTTAAGAAAAGTCGCTTTATAGTTATTTCTTTGGTGGAGCTTCTCCTTTTCTTATCGTTATGGCAACTACTGTCAATGACGGATTGGTTTCCTACCTATGTCTCCAGCCCGGCAGTTGTTCTTGGGATTATTAGTGAATTTTTTATGACAGGTGAAGTATTTCCACACATAGGAATCAGTTTATATCGATCGATTGTCGGGTTTTTGCTGGTTGTTTTATTCGGAACAGGGTTGGGAATCTTAGCAGGATTTTTCCAACCGATTGGAAGGTTTTTTGATCCGGTCGTATCTTTTTTCAATCCGATTCCTAAAATTGCTTTACTTCCTGTGTTTTTAGTTTGGTTCGGTGTGACAGATACGACAAGGATTCTGATTATTTTCACGAGTGCTTTTTTCCCTTGTTTTATTGCAACATTGGATGGTGTTCGAGGAATTAATAAACTTTATCTATGGTCAGCGGAAAATATGGGAGCTTCTAAGTTCAAAATGTTGTACCGTGTTGTACTTCCAGCGGCCCTCCCTAAAATATTTGACGGTTGGCGTGTTGCTCTTGCGTTAACTTTTGTCATGATGTTTTCATCGGAAATGATTGGCTCATCAACTGGTAAAGGCTTAGGATTTATGATTCTGAATGCTGATGCATATGGCCGTACGGATATTGTTCTTGCTGCAGTCATAGTTATCGCAGCGTTAGGTTTTCTTTTCGATCGATTGTTAATCGGTCTGAGGGGGAGGGTCTTATGGTGGCAAAATCGATAGTAGATCGATTGTTGTCACGAAATCTTGTAGCGCTATAGACACCAGGACATAGAGGGAGGACGCATATGAAAGCGATAAAAAAATTTATTGTGAAATATTTAGCGTTAATACTAATAGCTCTATTGTGGCAAGGGTTCGTGTTGGCAGAACTTTTTCCAAGACAGTTATTCCCTGGTCTTGGAGAAATTCTATTGGTATTTGTTGAGCTGCTTGCCACAAGCGATCTATGGACAAATATGGGAGTTACAATTTATCGGATCTTGGTAGGTTTCTTACTTGCAGCAATCGTTGGAATTCCAATTGGGATTCAAATGAGCCGGTCATCATTTATTGATGACCTTATGCAACCAATTTTCACGGCAGGTTATCCTATACCAAGAGTGGCTTTATACCCTATATTTGTACTCCTATTCGGGTTAGGTTCTGGTTCTAAAATATTTACCATTTTTCTCGAGTGCATTTTCCCTATAGTAGTGAGTACATACTACGGTGCGAAAAGTGTAAATCATTTGTACGTTTGGTCTGGTCAGAATATGGGGGCGACCGATCGAAAGCTGTTTTGGAAAGTGTTTTTGCCAGGAACGATGCCATCAATTTTCACAGGTTTCCGAATTGCGCTCCCAATAGGGGTGGTTATTGCTGTACTGACAGAAATGATCAGTTCAAATAATGGAATTGGATATTTTCTCGTTTATTTATCGGCCACCTTATCCCAAAGCAAAGTGTTGGCAGTCGTAATTTTTATATCACTCTTTGGTTATGGGTTAGATCGCTTACTACTATATGTAAGAAATCGATATGTTTACTGGTAAGAGATAGGTATTTTAGATAATTAACTAAAATTAAATTCAATAAAGTGAATCGTATACAAGTTTAGGGTCTCCAATTGTGAAATTCCTTAATAAGATAGTATGGGAGGAACGAAAATGAATATCAAAAACAACAAACGATGGTTATATATAGCGACGCCTATTTTCTTTCTATGGTTTTTCGGACAAATTGACAAGTTAGGAATTTCCATTGTCCAGACTGATCCACAGTTTCTAAGTGATCTTGGAATGACAGGAGCCAATGCGAATGCGAAGATTGGCTTCTTAACCTTTATCTTCATGGTAGCGTATGCAATCTCCAACTTTTTCTGGGGATTCTTCATTGATAAGTTCGGAGCCCGCAAAACAGCAATCATTGGAGTTTCGATTTGGACAGTGACAATGCTGCTAGGCGGATTTGCCACCACTTATGAAATGTTCATGGTGACACGGATTGTCTTAGGAATCGGGGAAGGGATGATGATCCCGGTCTGTGGGAAATTCATCGCTACTTGGTTCAACAAAAACGAATTGGGCCGCGCGCAGTCTTCCTGGATTTCGGGTAACTATGCAGGACCTGCCATCGGTGCAGTTTTCATTTCATTGATCATTGCCACGCTCAGTTGGCATGCGACGTTCTTTATATTGGCTGGGTTGAATTTACTTCTTGTATTGCCGATGTTGATTTTCTTAACTAGAAATGAACCGGAAAGCCATCCGGGCGTCAGCAAAGAAGAATTGTCGTACATAAGACAAGATGATACTCCGGTTACTGAAGAAAAGAAGAAAAGTTACGTTCAAGATTCCCGTTACTGGATTGTTTGGTTCGGTATGGTGATCACTTCTTTCTTATTTTTCGGCATTAGTATTTGGCTGCCAACGTACTTGATGCAAGCCAGGAATTTTGATGTAGATGCTATGACTGGGATCACATCCTTATCTTGGTTGTTTGCACTTGGCTTCGTTCTGATCTGTGGTTATTTAGCAGATAAAACGAAGCGCCCTAGTTTAATAGCAACGATCTTGTTTGCTTCCTGTGCAATCTTGTTGACGGTTTCCACACAAGTCTCGGTCGCCATCATATCCGCTTTGGCATTAGGACTTGCAATGGGAACATTGGGAGGAATCTTTCATTTAAGTAACTTATTTATCGTACAATTTTCAACGCCAGAAACTGCTGGTCGTGCAGCGGGGCTCATGGGTTTCACGAACATATTCGGCGGATTTTCTAGTTATGTGATGGGATGGATGCGCGATATTAACGGAGGAGACTTCGGTCCGTCGCTTATCATGTTGATTGCTATCACCGCTTTGGGGTTCATCGCTTACTTGTTTACGCTTAAAACAGAAAACAAAGAAGTTCAGGAGGCTAAGAAAAAGATTCAAAATCAATCAGAAATGCAGGCGATTTGATCATTGCTTAGCTATTTTTTAGTCTCCTGATTTGGCTTTTATGAAGTGGTTTTGAATTTGGTGGTCAAACTAAGTAGGTAATGGTAGTATGCAAAAATATTAATCGCTACTACCATTCCATGGAAAGCGGTTGTATAGAAATAATATACTCCCCAGATTTTAATAATTATAATGAATTGCTACTCCCACCAATAGCTTTTTTCATTTACAGGATTCTAATTCATAATATAACCATATTTTTTTAACATCACGGTAAACCCTAATTATAAGCTGAAGACCTTATTTGTAAGGGGTGTTTTCATTAATATGGATTCTCTGGGAATAACTAAGTTTATTTAATAAATAGTTTTCTGGGAATTTAAACATTTTATGTATTCATGAATCTATAGAGTCTAATCCGTATAGTGACTCTAATTTCTATAGATATCTTATAATTACGCAATTTAATATACCTAGACCAGTCCGAATTTTCATATAAAACTAAATTAGGGAGGTTTCACCTATGGCAGATGAAAAGTTTTCAATTGAAGAATTCGAAAAAAAGTATGTAGCTAAATTGGATGACAGGTCTTTGGATTGGAATGTATTAAAATTTCAAGAGGAGATAAACCCAAAATACAGGAGAGCACAAATGAGGTATATAGGTCGTGGTGCAACTGCAAATAATGATTCCAATATTATTACTGGAGAGAATTTCACTCTCAGTACAATGGTATTACCCGCTGGTTGCATAGGTCCATTACATTTACATGATGATGTAGAAGAAGTATTTTTTGTCTTAAAAGGTAATGTTACTGCATTAATTCAAGAGAATAGTGAAGGTGAAGTACATGAAATTAAATTAAATGCCCGGGATTGTATTAGTAGTCCTCCTGGTATATATAGGGGCATTAGAAATGATGGGGATGATGAAGCTCTTATGTTAGTAATGCTAGGTGCAATTAAGCCCAATTTACCTACCTATCCTATTGGAAGTGAGCTAGAAGAGCTTAGAAAGTCTAGAGCTAAAGATCGAGAAGCAATTATTAAATAAAAGTAATATAGTAGACTGACATAGCGATTTGAGACATCTATAAAACACCTTAATTAGGCTGCTGCGACACCATAACCGGTGTCAGGTAGCCTAATTTTTCTTGGATTCGTTATTTATTAAAATAATTCAAGTAAGCGATTACTCGTACAACTACATCTTGAATTTGTAGTGAGTTAAATTTAACGTATTGAAATTCCTCAGACTTTAGACTTGAATGAAATGATTCAATCATCGCATTGTCTCAACAGTTTTCTCGACGTGACATGCTGCTGATCAGATCATGATCCTTGATACAGAATTGGTACGCGTATGATGTGTACACACTTCCTTGATCCGAATGTACAATCACTCCCTCTATAAATGTTGATGTATCAACGGTTTAAGCCGTTGTAAAGGTGCCGAAAAAATGTTTTTTACACGCTGATAAACAATAATAATTAGATATTTGAGTATTCAAACGTCCATGGGTGCGCTACGCTGTCATCGCTGGATAATATTGGTTGCGATGATGATGCTATATACGATGCACTTTGAATCTCCGTATTGCTTATGATGACGTACCCTCCCATGTCTCTTGGCGTCAAAAGCGCCTACATACCTTCGTTCGGTCTAGTCATAAGGCGGAGGCTGGCTAAGCTCCTTTGGGGACTCATTGGTCGTATGGATAATATAATGCCAGCTTCTCCGTGTCATCCAATTTTCTAGTCATTCCCTCAGAATGTCGTGCTTAAGCAGCTCTATCGAGCGTGGGAATGTCCCTCATCATTTGCTCAGCGTCAAACACCATGTGCTTCGTACAGATTGCGTGCAGTACCTTCAGTAGTTTTCCGCAGAGAACCACGATGGACTGTTTCTTGCGTAATGGATTTACTTGTCTGGTTGTGTAATACTCGTGCAGTTGTTTAAATGCCTGGTTATGACGCACCATTGGCATCATGACACGGAAGAGCAGTGCACGCAGCTGGCTTCTTCCTCTTTTAGAAATTCGTTTCTGTCCCTTGTGCTTTCCGGATGAATTCTCCCCCAATGTCAATCCCGCCAGTTTCAGTAATTGACGTGGATGATTGTAATGGACAAAACTGTCGATTTCTGATAGTAAATCAATAATGGTTGCGTCTCCAAGTCCTGGGACTGTTTGGAGATATTTGTACTCAACTGTAGCCTGAATAAACGCTGTCAGCTGTTCTTGAAGTGATGCCAGCTCCTTCTCAAGTTGGCGATAACGCTGGACAAGTGTGGCAATTTCATTACGGGCCATCTGTTGTCCTTCTATTACACCTATAGAAGTACGCGCATTTACAATGAGCTTTTTCGTCTTTGGCAGTTGGGAAGATTTCATCCCCTTAACCGTCCGTTAGGTTGCCAGTAGTTCTGACGGTTCCTGATTCGCTATCTCACACGGGAATGGGGTACATTCCAAATCGGCAAGCACCATTTTCCAAAGGACGGAAATACTGTTTGGAATTCAGGAAAATACCGATCAGTCCATCGGATCATCTTGTTTTTAATCGTGTTCAATTCTTCAGTAAGGTTGCCTATCAGTGTCGAACCGACACGTAATTCAGCCTCTATTTCTCTTAATCTCCGTGGATAGTTGTAACGACCATCTTTCATTAGACGCGCGATGATAAGGGCATCCTTAGCGTCGTTCTTCGTCTGAAGATTATCGTCAAGTTCCTTGGATTTCTTTACATGCATGGGATTACATACGACGAGGGGGATGCCCCGATCGTCGAGAAAGTAAGCCGAATTGAGCCAATAGTGACCGGTAGGCTCGATGCCAATGATGACATCGCTTTAACCGAATTGTTTCTTAGCGTCTAGAATACATTCATAGAAGTATTAGAATCCTTGATTGGATTGATGTACAGGGAACGATTTCTTCAGGATCAGTCCACGCTCATCCACCATACAGGCGTAATGTGTTCGTTTGGCAATGTCGATTTCGATGACTAGCGTTTTATCTGTAACTTGATTAATCTTAGCATTTTGCGTAAAATTCATTGTGAGCCCTCCTTGGTATTTAAATTAGGGGTCAATTCGTGCAGATTTGACACCCCGCATCATACCAAGAGGGCTCTTTGTGTTCAAGTCCCCGAAAAAGCTTCTAACAGGAATGCTCCTTTATACACCTTTGAGAATTGTCAGTATTTTTTATTGTTGAAGAAATTAAAACTATAACTTAAACAAATTTCATTTACCTTAACTAGACATCCTATATAAACGTATATCTATTTAACTAATTATTTGTAAATAGGAAAATTTACTGAATCCTATTTTGCTGTTAACTCGTATAGTAAACAAATAGGAGATACTTTAAATGAAAAGGAGACATACGTTCTTAATTGTATTACTAGTGCTGCATATTACTGTACTATTGGCTTATGACTTTTTTTCAAACTTTAATGAATTGTTTTACATTCCCAAACTACTATTCATAGGGCTTATTTTGCTTATTTTACTTGGAGGTTTTTTTGAGAATCGTTATCTTAAAAATGAATCTCTAAAATATGGTTACTTATTTCAAATTGCATTTACATCTTATTTGTTGACTGTTCTTATTGTATTTACTCTATTAGGTGGTGTTTCGCAAGTAGGTATATCATTATCTAGCCCTGTTGTTTGGATCTTGTTAATCATAACTTTTTATGACATTAGAAAAGAATATAAAGAATATAAAGATTTACAGATTAGCGAAACAAATATAAAAAATTCTTAACAAAAAAGAAGTCCTGACGACATTCAGGCCACTGATAATGTGAAGTGGGGGAAGAATATCCTCATTACACTAGTTGGGTTGGCGGCAATTATTTTCGGAGGAGATTTGGTTGTCGATAAGGCTACGACAATCGCTTATTCTCTAGGCATGAGTGAAACATTGGTTGGTCTCACGATCATCGCCATCGGTACCTCTTTACCTGAACTGGTTACCTCAATTTCAGCAGCCTTGAAAAAAGAAAGTGAAATCGCTTTGGGAAATATCGTAGGGAGCAATATTTTCAACATCCTGTTCGTTCTCGGGGCTTCTTCTGTCATTACGCCGATCGCCGTGAACGATAAAGTATTCATTGACGTGATCATTATGCTTGTATTGACATTAGTATTGTTGTTATTCGCTAGAACTGGCTTCAAAATTGGTAAGCGTGAAGGTTTGATGCTAGCTGTGGCATACGTCGTCTACTTAGTGTATGTTATTTTACGTAATTAGGAAAAACACTTCGGTGTGTCCTCGGCACAGATCACTAAGAAAAGGCTACTTTCCATTCGTGGAAAGTAGCCTTTTCTATCTTTATGGCACGATGTGTAGCGTGAATATGGTGATCGATAATTATAAATTGGAAAGTTCTTGTTATCTCCACTTATATCCGATCCCCCAAACCGTCACCAAAATCTGTTCTATAGGAAAATGAGATTTCCTCAACTTATCCCGTAGATTTCGAATATGGGAATCGACTGTCCGGACTTCTGTATACGTGTCATATTCCCAAGCCACTTGAAGCAAGTCTTCCCGTGTGAATGTGCGATTTGGCCGGTTCATCATCGCTTCTATAATATAGAATTCCTTTAACGTAAGTCGAACTTCATGCGTGTCATAGAGGATGGAATAGGACTCCAAGTCAAGCGTAAATGGGCCTTCTTGAATGGTCTTTGGTTGATTTTCTTCTTCTGTACGTCGTAATGCCACACGTACTCTTGCTGTGAGTTCGCGTTCGTCAAATGGTTTCGTAATATAATCATCCGCACCTTGGTCGAGTCCTTT
>NZ_PDYS01000022.1:0-37742 GCF_002743155.1 Sporosarcina sp. P1 | reverse complement strand
CAGTTCGCTCGACTTGCATGTATTAGGCATGCCGCCAGCGTTCGTCCTGAGCCAGGATCAAACTCTCCATAATACTGACCGCCGATCCGCAGCGAATTGCGTTGTCAGTTTCACTCGTTCAGTCGGTCACGTACTTAAGTACGCTCCCTTCTTCACTCGATCACTTCCTAGCACTTCACTACAACTCGACACCCAGTAGATGAAAAATCGATTAGCTCGAGTTTCATTTGCTGGCATCAATTAAGATACTCAATTTTGTTTGTGTCATCGTTAGATGCATAAACTGTATTTCGTTAACGTTTTGCTGTTCAGTTTTCAAGGTTCGTGTTTTTTGCTTTATGCTTCTTGCAAAAGCAACTTCTCTAATATAACTCATCTTGCTCTCATTCGTCAAGTCTTTTTTAAAATTCTTTTTTCGAATGTGTTGTGCGCGTTGTTAGAACGTTTCTCCCAAGCGACATTTACTATAATAACATGATGCCAAAGAATAAGTCAACAACTATTTCAATAAAAGTTATAGAGCGATCGTAGAATCGCTCTACGACAGCTACCGAGCTCTTACAATACGGTACTCTCTATGAAATAGCAACTCATTTTTAGAAGGCACTTGCGTAATTTCAATTAGATGCTTATCAACTAAATATTCGATAAAGAACTCTAAATCCGAGGAATATAACGATAGCTCGTCCTGTTCATGCAATTGCTGAACGGTCCATGATTCCTTTTGACCCATGATAGCCAACAAATGTACAGCTGCTTCATTTGTATAGTTATGGATGAAGAACTCACTTGCCAAGAACACTAAATCCAAGCGCTTCTCTAGTTCCTCTTCACTGCCAATCAATTCTTCATACAACTTAAAAACAGCTGGATCTATTTTCTTCATTTGTGCCCAGACGGTATTTTCAGGTAAGACGTTACGTTTAACGGCAACGAACCTAGCTAGGTGATGCAATGTATTGATCGCGTATAAATAGGAATCCATATGCTGTTTTCTTTCAAAATGAATTTTCCCTTCATTATAAGCGCGAATCATTTTAGCCATTTCCATTCCCATTTTAATACCCCTACCAAACAACGGCTCTTCAGATAAACGTCTTTTTAGCCGTTCCGCATATTCATCGCGGTCAAAGAATACCTTTCCAAGGATGAGCCAATCAATGATTTTCTTGTTTGTTCCAACGAGTAACCAATGCGTTAATTGTCGTTCGCTAATGATGTGCATAGCTGCTTTACGTCTGCCATCTGTATAATGTTTTGTCTGAATGGGTATTTCATTGTTTGAGGTAATAATAAATAAGATTTCATCAAAGGTGTCAGTGATCGGGTCGTCTTCTCTTTGATTGCCAATGAGGAGCACACTTAATGTTTCAGGTAAACTGGCTCTCTCTTGGTACACTGGCCGTAGCATTTGTTCCACTTTCTCGCCTCCCAGTTTTCTATAGATCGTCTCGAATACTCTATTTCGACGAATTTCACATAAAATCCTTTATTTTAAAGGGAGTTTATACTGCAATTAAATAATAATATGATATATTAGGTGAGGATAGCGTTAGGAGGAAACTTAAGATGAAGCCTTACAAAAATAAAATAAATCGAATCCGATCATTTGCCTTGGCACTTATTTTCATTGGGGTTGTCATTATGTACATCGGAATCTTTTTCCGTTCCAATGAAGTTGTCATGCTGATTTTTATGTTCTTGGGAATGCTTGCAATTATCGGTAGTACAGTGGTGTACGCATGGATTGGCACCTTATCAACACGAGCTATACGAGTACAATGTCCGAATTGCGGTAAGCATACTAAAGTGCTTGGACGCGTTGATATGTGCGGACATTGCCGCGAGCCATTAACACTCGATCCAAATCTTGAAGGTAAAGAATTCGACATCGCGTATAATAAAAAAGGGAAGCAAGAAAATTAATACAAAATAAAAGAGTGTAACCCCAATGGGCTACACTCTTTTATTTTGCTCGGCTTTGCTGCGTTGCTGCGCAGTCAGGACAAGTTCCATACACTTCTAGTCGATGTGAATTTACTTGGAATCCTGTTACATGCGCTGCAAGACGTTCTACTTCTTCCAGACCAGGATGATGGAAATCTACGATCTTTCCACAATCGTCACAAATAATATGGTAATGATCATGTGTCACGAAATCAAAACGACTTGATGCATCTCCATACGTCAACTCTTTCACTAATCCGGAGTTTTGGAATACACGCAAGTTGTTATAAACTGTCGCCACACTCATATTAGGAAAATCTTCTTCTAGCGCTTTATAGATTTCATCAGCAGTTGGATGTGAATGGGATGTGATTAAATACTCGAGAATCGCATGTCGTTGCGGAGTAATTCTCACACCACTTTCTTTCAATGTCACTAACGCATCTTTTAAGAACACTCCAGGCATCGTAATGCACCTCACTTCATAAGGATTACTTCTTTATAATCATTATAATTAGTTTACTCAACTTTGGGGTGTAATGTCAACTTTTCTGCTGATAACGCAATATTAATAACCTCTTGCCAGATCTACTTGGTTGATCAGATCTGGATCTCCCGCCACCCATTTCTCAAGGTTGGCATCCATAATATCTAAAGAACGTTTAATGTATTGATCAGAAAGACTGGACATATGCGGAGATACCGTACAGTTCGGCAATTCCCAAAATGGGCTATCTTTAGGTAACGGCTCTGTTTCAAAGACATCAAGGACTGCATGACGGATTTCATTTTGTTTTAACGCGTCCAACACATACTGCTCTTTCACTGCGTCTCCCCTGCCCACATTCATAAAAACGGCCGTCTCTTTCATTGCGCGAAAATGCTCTGGTTGATAAATCCACCGTGTTTGAGGAGTGCTTGGCAATATGGAAATCACATAATCGACTTGAGGAAGCTTTTCGAGAATGTGATCTAAAGAAATCGTTTCATCCATATAAGGACTTGAATGCCCCGAACGGTTACATCCAATTGTGTGTACATGAAATGCCTGCAACAGGCTTCCAATTTCTCCGCCAATCGCTCCCGTTCCTACTATCAAAGCAGTCGAGTGATTCACTTCGCCAGGTAAAGAGTCTAGCTCCCACTTTTTCTCAGTCTCTCTTTTGTAGATGCCCGGCAATCCCCTTTCAAGGGATAACAAATGAGCCAGTACAGATTCAGCTAATGGCATTTTATGAACCCCATGCGAATTCGTGACTAGCACATCCCGCGCCTGAAGTTCTTCGATCGGCAATGTATCGACTCCTACAGCCGCAACCATCACCCACTTCAGTTCAGTAGCTTTAGTAACGTGTTCTGATTTCAAATCCCCACCATCTGTCACGATTACTTCTATATCTTTTAATGGGACTTCATTAATATTCGTTGTATACATGAATTCAACAGTAGGATATTTCTCTTTTAATTGCTCTTTAAATGAAGTTTTGATCTTAAAAGTGAATAAAATCTTCATACGTCCACCTCCTAGTTCGTCAGTTGCTCAAGTGTCGCCAGTGCATCTTCTACATGACCTTTCACACGAACTTTTCGCCATTCTTTTACTACTGTACCCGTTGGATCAATCAAGAATGTAGATCGCTCTATTCCCATATACTCTTTACCGAAGTTCTTCTTTAGCTTCCACACTCCATACTGTTCAGCTACCGCATGATCTTCATCTACAAGTAAAGAAAATGGCAAGCCGTGCTTCTCGATAAACTTTTGATGAGAAGTTGCATGATCAGGACTGACACCTAGCACTACCGCATTCAACCCTTCAAAATCCGCTTGCGCATCACGAAAATCACAAGCCTCTGTCGTACAACCAGGTGTTGAGTCTTTCGGATAAAAATACAACACTACATAATTTTTCCCTTTAAATTGATTTAATGAAACCATTTCGCCATTTTCATTTGCTAACGAAAATGCCGGTGCTTGTTTTCCTTCTAATTTTTCCATTGAGAATCCTCCTTTTATAAAAAGACGAATAGCATACTTCGGTCTCTCCCTACTTATCGTATCGGAAGTATTTGAATTTTACAATTTACCTATACTCCACTCTGAAAGTAGAGACTTCACTCCGATTAATGGTAAAATGGATAACGTATAATTGATTTGGAGGAATTAACTAATGAACCGAAAAAATTCAGAAGCGATCTACGCAGAAGCATGTGAACATATTGTGGGCGGTGTTAACAGCCCAGCTCGAGCTTACGGAGCTGTTGGCGGAGGTGCACCTACTGTCATGGAACGTGCAGAAGGCGCTTATTTCTATGATGTAGATGGCAATCGTTATATTGATTACTTGGGAGCATACGGTCCAATCATTACAGGACACGCGCACCCACACATTACAAAAGCAATTACGAAGGCAGCGCAAACAGGCGTACTGTACGGTACACCTACACGTCACGAAGTACAATTTGCCAAAATGTTAAAAGAAGCTATTCCAGGAATGGACAAAGTCCGCTTCGTTAATTCTGGTACAGAAGCTGTCATGACAACAATTCGTGTAGCAAGAGCATATACTGGACGTACGAAGATCATGAAATTCGCAGGTTGCTATCACGGTCACTCGGATCTAGTATTAGTAGCTGCTGGATCAGGTCCCGCTACATTAGGAACACCAGATTCTGCAGGCGTCCCTTCTTCTATCGCGAAAGAGGTCATTACCATTCCGTTCAATGATCCCGAAAGCTATAAAGCAGCAATGGAACAATGGGGGGATGAACTGGCTTGTATTCTAATCGAACCGATTGTCGGGAACTTTGGAATCGTCGAGCCGAATGAAGGTTTCTTGGAACTTGTTCATGATTTAGCTAAAGAACGAGGTGTTTTGACTGTCTACGACGAGGTCATTACAGCATTCCGTTTTCATTATGGCGCGGCACAGACGTTACTTGGACTCCAACCCGATTTAACAGCTTTCGGAAAAATTATCGGTGGCGGCTTGCCAATCGGTGCTTACGGCGGTAAAAAAGAAATCATGGAACAAGTTGCTCCACTCGGCCCTGCTTATCAAGCTGGAACAATGGCTGGAAATCCTGCCTCTATGCTTTCAGGAATTGCTTGCCTCGAAGTGCTTCAAGAACCAGGTATCTATGATGAGATGGATCGCTTAGGTGGTTTACTTGAAGACGGCATTTTAAAATTGGCTCAAAAACACCGTGTTCAATTGACGATTAATCGTCTAGGAGGCGCACTTACTTTGTTTTTCACAGACGTCAAAGTGGAAAACTACAAGCAAGCTGAAGCGACAGACGGTGAAATCTTTGGACGGTTCTTTAAAGAAATGCTAAAAAACGGCATCAACTTGGCGCCATCTAAGTATGAGGCGTGGTTCTTAACTTCTGCTCATACAGAATCAGATATAAACGAAACACTGGAAGCAGTAGATCGTGCATTTAAAACACTTTAAATTAGAACAATTGACCGTATTATGCGTATATTGTAAAGTAAGCATAAAAGAGCTTTTAGGAAAGGAATTACCCAATGAAACTTGGTGCCCGCGTCTTTAAGACGGGTATTGCGATTGTATTTGCTCTGTTTCTCGCAAATTTACTAGAATTACCTACAGCAGTGTTCGCGGGTATTGCAGCTATATTCGCAATCCAACCCTCTATTTACAGATCGTACTTAACAATAGTTGAACAATTGCAAGGTAATTTAATCGGTGCCACTATAGCAGTCTTATTCACACTCATCTTCGGACCTCAATTAATAATTGTCGGTTTGGCAGCTGTCATCGTTATGACTATTATGTTGAAACTTGGACTCGAAAAGTCTATGTCACTCGCACTTGTTACGATGATTGCGGTGATGGAGGTAAAAGATGATGCCTTCTTAACATTTGCCCTTCTTCGTGTAGGTACAATTTTGGTAGGTGTACTAGCAGCATTCATTGTGAATCTAGTATTTATGCCGCCGAAATATGAAACGAAACTGTTTCAGGCGATTCATCAGGCACAGGATGAAATTATTCGTTGGACGCGTCTAGCTGGTCGTCAAGCCTCTGAACACACAGCTATGAAGAAATCGTTGAGTAAGTTAAAAGAACGTCTGATACAAATTGATCAGCTGTACTTATTATTTAAAGAAGAGCGCAGCTATTTCAAAAAAACTTCTGCCGCAAAAGCGAGACGACTTGTTGTCTATCGCCAATTGATCGGTACAACTAGGAGTAGTTATGACGTCCTAAAAAGGCTGCATAAGTTTGAAAATGAACTCATCAATCTCCCAGAGCATTTCCGAATGATGATTCAAGAGCGTCTAGAATCATTACTAGTCTATCATGAACAGCTTCATCTGAAATTCGTCGGTAAACTAAAGGCGGATTTCGACGAAGATGAAACCCATAGTGAGTTTATTCAACGACAAGAAGTTATGAATATTTTCGTGAAGGAAATTGCGATAACTAGTGAAGAAGAGGAGTTTTCTTCCTATCACTTACTTCATGTCCTTTCAGCTATTCTGAATTACGAAGAACAGCTGGAGCATCTAGATACGCTGATCACTTCTTATCAAACACGATATGAAGATGAAGAGAATATTTTAGAAGATGAATTCTATTAATAAAAACGGCAGAAGACTTTTAACGTCTTCTGCCGTTTTTGCTTATATAAATAGTTTGAATAAACAGTGGAAGTTACTTGACCAAACGGTTTGGATTGCCGTTACAGACTCACACTGATCCTTCGAATTGCCCTTCTTATCCCACAAGTTCTTGGCGATTGAACAAACCAGCGTAGGTGCCGTTTAGTTTCATCAACTCTAAATGAGTACCAGATTCCTTTAATTCCCCGTGATCTATTACATAAATACAATCGGCATGCGTAATTGTAGATAATCGATGAGCAACTATTAGTGTAGTGCGATCGTGCGCCAAGCGTTCCAATGAATCCTGGATGAGCGCTTCGCTTTCCAAATCCAAGGCCGATGTTGCTTCATCCAAGATGAGCAATGCCGGATTTTTCAAGAAAACGCGCGCAATGGAGATACGTTGCTTCTGTCCACCAGACAACTTTACTCCACGCTCTCCTACCCTTGTATCATATCCTTCACTCAATGTCTCTATAAAATCATGTGCATTTGCGGCTTTTGCTGCAGCAATAACTTCTTCATCTGTGGCATCCGGTTTTCCCATCAAAATATTACTTTTGACAGAATCGCTAAACAGAATAGAATCTTGAAGTACCATACCGATCTGGTCACGAAGCGATTTAACTTTTACATCACGGATATCATGGCCGTCAATGCGAATAGCGCCAGACGTAACATCGTAAAATCGCGGGATTAAACTGATGATCGTTGATTTCCCACCACCACTCATACCAACCAGTGCAACTGTTTCGCCAGGGCGGATGTTCAAGCTAATATTTGTCAGTACTTCATCCTCTTCATATGCAAAGCTGACACTATCAAACTCGATCTCCCCAGCAATCGATGGTAAAACTTTTGCATTCTCTTTATCGATCACGTCATACTTTTCATTCATTAGGTCCAGTACTCTGTCCATTGAAGCAAATGATTGCGTCAATGAAGTGGATGAGTTAACAAGACGGCGTAACGGCGAGTACAACCTTTCTATGAAAGCGATAAAAGCAACCATCGTTCCGACTGTTAATGATCCATTGATTACTTGATAGCCGGCATAGCCAATAACGAGTAATGGTGCTACATCGGTAATCGTATTGACAACCGCAAACGCTTTGGCATTCCAGCGTGTATGCTCAATTGCTCGGTCCAGGAATTTATTGTTCACTTCATCAAAACGTTCCTGCTCTTTGTCTTCGATTGCAAAACTTTTAATAATACTGACGCCCGCCACACGCTCATGCAAATAACTTTGTACATCGGCAAGTGCTTGCGATCGCTTGCGTGTCAGTTGACGCAATTTACCGAAGAAATGCTTGACACTGAACGCATAAAACGGAAATGCGAGCAATGTAACGAGTGTCAGCTCCACATCCAAAGTCAACATGATAGCAATTGCAATAATAATGGTAGCCAAATCAAGCCAGACATTCATCAAACCAATCATGACGAAGTTTTTTGTCTGCTCTACATCATTTATAACTCGCGAGATTACTTCACCTGCACGCGTATTGGAATAGAAGCGCAGGCCAAGCTTTTGCAAATGAGCATAAAGTGATTTGCGGATATCGAACAAAATTTTATTACTTACTAATTGTGCGTAGTATTGACGGTAGTATTCCACGGGTGGACGGATTAAGAAGAACACAATGATCGTGCCACCTAGCCAATAAAATAATTGCTGTGTTTTATCGGAATCACTTAACGTCGGCGAACCGATGATATCATCAATCACAATTTTAATTAATAAAGGTAAAAATAGCGGAATAGCAAACTTTACAACACCAATGAGAACAGTGAAGACAATTTGCCAATTATAAGGCTTTACGAATTGAAGATAACGTTTAATACTCTCGCCCATTCTGTTCCTCCTACTAAAAAAACCTGACTTGCACGAATGCAAGCAGGTCTAGCTTTGTTCTTCTTGAATTTGCTTATAAAATCCATACCGTGAAGTCCAGACATCAATGAAGTCGGGAGCAAATGGACCTTTCCTTTGTTTGATCCAGCCAAGTAGCTTTTTTAAGTTATCCTGCAAGATTAAATCGATTACTTCCGGATAGTTCATTTGGCGCTTATGATCTGCATATTCGTCTTCATCGAGAATCAAATAGCTCATATCAGGAAACACTTTTACGTCTAAGTCATAATCGATATACTTCAAGTACTTTTCATCGTAAACGAATGGCGAACTCATGTTGACATAATAGTAGACACCATCTTCACGTAGCATACAAATGATGTTAAACCAATTTTCCGCGTGAAAATAGCAGATGGATGGTTCACGTGTCAGCCAAGTGCGACCATCTGACTCTGTCACGAGCGTGCGTTCATTGCCTCCAATGATAATATTGCGTGTGCCTTTCAATACGAGTGTCTCTTGCCAGACACGGTGAATTTTGCCGTTATGTTTGTAGCTGTGTATCTGTACAGTTTCTCCTTCTTTTGGAATCGCCATTTTTTATACCACCTTTGAGCCTTGCCGCTCTTGCTATCTGTCTATTATACCAACAGCTTTCCTAAATTTAAAACGATTCAACCATCTATTTCGTAATTGATTAAATTTAGTAGGTCCACAGCATGGTTTTTCACACAAGAAAACCGGTAGAAATGGCTTATAATAGCCTTTTCTACCGGTCGGTGATGTTCACGCTTAGTTTGAACCTTTATATTGGTTCGCACGTGCTCCTGAAGCTTTTTGTTTGTTTGCTTCTGCTTTGTTGATTTGTTGCTTCACTTGATTGACATCTGTTTCAGATCCGAACTCCTCGTTCATAGAGGACTGCATCGCGGATGAAGAAGACTGCATGTTCATTGCGGATTGCGCGTTTTGCTGACGAACTTGATTGACGTCCGTCTCGGAAGCGAACTCTTCATTCATCGATTGTTGCGCATTCTGTTTCTTCACTTGGTTCGCATCTGTCATAGATGGGTCTTGCTGTGAATTGCGTTTTGATTGGTTTGGCATGTTTTATTCACCTCCGTACTCACTATGATGTCCCATAAGTCAGGATTTTATTCACGGTAGGTTTTAAAGTTTTACCATTCCAGCAATTCGATAATTTTCAGGACAGGTTTTGACTTTGGCAGCGACTCAACTTCCTGTTTAGTGAAGAACTGCAAATTACCTTCTGGATGTGACTCTTCCAGTTGTGCACGATATACATGAATATTCCATGTGATATGAGAAAACACATGATTGACATGCGGCAACTCTTGAAGATTTTTGAGTTTCAATCCATTTTCTTTTGCAAATGCTTCCACTGCAGAAGTTTCTTGAAGTTCGATCATCGGAAATTCCCAAAGACCGGCGAGCAGTCCAGTGCTTGGACGTTTTTGCAACAGCCATTTGCCGTCTTCATTTTGAATCGCGAAGGCAGCCAGCGTAATATGCTTCATTTTCTGCTTTTTTATCTTAATTGGCAATTGCTTTTGTTTTCCTTCTTCAAAGGCGATACAAAATTCTCTAACCGGGCATAATAAGCAATGTGGATTCGGTGTACATATTGTTGCACCCAGTTCCATAAGCGCTTGGTTGAAAGAAGATGGATTCTCTTCCGAAATTAATTCCATCACAGCTTGTTCAAATAACTTTTTATTACGCGGCAAAGCGATATCTTCTTCTATTAATAAGATTCTTGACAATACCCGCATAACATTACCGTCTACTGCATGTTCCGGTACTCCGTAGGCAATACTTAAGATAGCACCTGCCGTGTAGGGGCCAACTCCTCTTAATGTGGAAATTTCTTTTCGGTTATTAGGGACCTTACCGCCATATGTTTCGACAACTTCTCTCACACCTGACTGCAGATTCCGTACTCTGGAGTAATACCCCAGTCCTTCCCACATTTTCAAGATATCTTCTTCTGGTGCATCCGAAAGATCTTGCATCGTCGGAAACCTTTTAATAAAACGCTCATAGTACGGTATCACCGTATCTACTCGTGTTTGTTGTAACATAACTTCCGAAATCCAAATATAGTATGGATTGTCAGTTCTTCTCCACGGTAAGTCTCGCTTTTCAGCTTCATACCAAGTTAATAACGCATCTTGAAATGCCTTCTTTTGTTCAATGATTTGCATATGGACCTCGTTTCTGCGTGTAAATACTTTTAGTTATGATAATAAAGGGTATATAATTATAAGTAGTATACAACTCTTCCGATAAAGGAGTGATGATTTGGATACAGGTACACATATTGCTATGGGTGTTGCGATCAGTGGATTGGCTCTTGTCGATTCAGTCGTAGCAACTGAACCTGCCACAATGGGTGCCGTTTTTGCGGGGATTATGGTCGGTTCACTAATTCCCGATATAGATACGGTATTGAAACTTCGAAACAATGCTGTCTATTTACGTAATCACCGCGGTATTACGCATTCGGTTCCAGCTGTAATGCTATGGCCGTTACTGATTTCCATATTGTTGACCTTCATTGTGCCCGGGTCTATTTTCTTTCACGTCTGGGCGTGGACATTTTTAGCGGTGTTTATACATGTATTTGTCGATATTTTCAACTCATATGGTACACAAGCCCTTCGACCATTTTCACAAAAGTGGGTGGCCATAGGAGTCATTAATACATTTGACCCCATTATATTTGGGCTCCATGTAATTGCAATCATGGCGTGGGTGTTTGGTGCAGACCCGGTCTTTACAATGTCCACATTATATGTCGTCATCTTCTTCTATTACCTATTGCGCTTCGCAGTGAAGAGCGCAGTGAAGAATGCAGTGAAGAAAACGATTCCTAACGCGACGCATATATTTACTGCACCTACAATGAACTTCTTCCAATGGCGAATTGCTGCCACGACAGATGTTGATCATTTTGTAGGACGAGCATACGGACGTTCCATTACAATTTATGAACGATTTGAGCGCGAAGTGATGCCGATGTCACCTCAAGTTGAAGTGGCACTAGAAGATCCGAACATGCAAGCTTTCACTTCATTTTCGCCCCTTTATCGTTGGTCGATTTCGGAAGAAGGACATATTTATGAAGTCCGTTTAATTGATTTGCGTTATCGAAGCAAAGGTTACTACCCATTCGTTGCAGTCGCGCATGTCAATGAAGACTTAGAGGTCGTCAATTCTTATACAGGATGGATCTTCTCAGAAGAAAAACTTCGTAAAAAACTTAATTTTGCCCCAAATAACTAAAGAACGTTCGTGCATATTGCACGAGCGCTCTTTTTTGTTTATTTTCCGCTTTTTACATTTTTCAACATAGCTAGCGGCAATGCTTCTTCAGCTTTTTCACCGCCTAAGCGATAACCCCACGCGAATAATCCTTTTAGGTAGTCTACTTGAAAGAAGACCCCATCATCTCCTTCAATACGGTACATCTCGCCTGGCTTAATAGTAGCCGGATCTACAAGGTATGACTGTACGAGAGTCGCTTTTCTTTGGTGAACTGCATATTCACTGATCATTCCCATCTGTTCGGCTTTACGTGCTTTCTCCATTAGATTAGCGACTTCACTACGCAGTTCGTTTTCATTCATATCACTATAATGTTTTTCAGTATCCATCTTCTTCATTCCTTTTCTGTTCAATAAATTGGTCGATTTGACTAAGTGGAATGCCTTTTTGATACATCGATTGCTTCACGCGTTGTCTAAGGTCGGATCCTGAGTATTTGCTTTGGTATCGTCTCCATGCCTTTTCCCCAAATGCAGACGTAATGTCAGACCATTCTTCTTCATCACGTTCGATGGTCAAATTGCTGAGAACTTCCGAAATTTGCTGATAAGAAAAACCTTTTCTAGCTAATGTATTTTGTATTTTTTGCTTAACTTGTGCCGGCGGTTGTGAACTATTCGATCGCATCGTCTTTTCAGCCAGCTTCATAGCATTAGCCATTTGATCTTCCATTGTATATTCCTCCAATGCTTGAGTTTGCAGTTCTTTGGGTATACCTTTCTTATAGAGAGATTGCTGAATAGCTCTCGGACCTTTTAACGTACTATTCTTCTCTGTACGTACAAGAGCTTCTGAAAATGCTTCATCATTTAAAAAGCCGAGTCGTTTTAACTTCACGATTGCTTCCAGAACCACTGCTTCTCCATATTCTTTTTCAAGCAATTTCTTTTTCACTTCCATTTCACTCCGCATTCGGAATGATAAAAAATGCAATGCACGATTAAATGCCTTTTCAATTTGGTCGGAATAAACAATTTCGTCCTTAGACCAATCATCCAATTCCATCCCTTTCGTGAGTTCAAATTTCACCAAGACTGTTTCATGGACACTGAATGCATATTGATCATCAAGAAAAATATTATAACGTTCGCTATCTCGTTTTTGTTGTGATATTTTGGTAATAAGCGGCACGTTTCCATCACCTACTTTATCTTAGTATACCGCTTCTTGTGGTGGTGGTCAGCAATAGTGTATTAATTTTCAAAAGAATGGAGGGAATGCATTGTGAAAGTGGTTATTACGGGAGGCACCGGTTTCATTGGTAGCGTCTTAACTGAGAAGTTGAAGGAAAACGGTCATGAAGTAGTAATCTTAACGCGTAAGCCTTCATCAAAGCATAATGGAGTTCAATATGTTCAATGGTTGACGGATTATGCTTCACCTGAGAATGAAATCGGGCAAGTAGATGCATTCGTCAATTTAGCCGGCGTGTCCATAGATGATAGTCGTTGGTCTGAAGAACGAAAAAAGCAAATTTACGATAGCAGAATAACTGCTACACAAGAAGTGTTACGCATTATACGAAGTCTTCCTGAGAAACCACGTGTCCTAGTGAATGCAAGTGCAATCGGTATTTATCCCACGTCATTTACCGCTCAATATACCGAAGATTCCACTGTAGTCGGCGATGATTTTCTAGCCAAAACCGTATATGATTGGGAAGATCTTGCGGGACAAGCAAATGAAATGGGTGTACGAACTGTATATACTCGCTTTGGTATTGTGCTCGGTAAAGAAGGCGGAGCGCTTCCACTTATTAAGCTGCCTTATCAACTATTTGCCGGTGGTAAAATAGGTTCGGGCAATCAATGGTTCTCCTGGGTACACGTTGAAGACGTAGCCAATGCAATCCTATTCTCAATAAAGAATGATAATGTGGAAGGTCCTGTTAACGTAGTAGCGCCGAGTCCAATGCATATGAATGCTTTCGGAAAGACTATCGGAAAAGTATTGCATCGTCCACATTGGTTCCCAGTTCCAAGTTTTGCAATGAAAGTTGCCTTGGGAGAAAAAAGTATTGTCGTTCTGCAAGGACAGCATGTAGTACCGAAAAAGTTGTTGGCTAACGGATTTACATTTGCTTACCCTTCATTACGACCGGCGCTTGAAAACTTATTAAAATAACTTTAAATGTTTGTTAAGACGTTTTTACGTTTTGACAAACATTTTTTCTCTTTCATTACATACAAAAAGCGGTTTGGCACATGCTTAGTAAAAAGGAGTGACGCTTAATGACTCATCATTTGTCAGGAATTTTACTGGCATCTTGCTTACTCATTGTTGGAGTTGTGATGAATCCCTTCACTGTTCAAGCTGAAGCTTTTCATTGGGGTTTCAAGAAAGCAACTGAAGGTGTTCCCCCTTCCGCCGGAGCAGAACTGGATAAATTGCTTGATGATTACGGTGCAATCTATAAAGGGAAAGAAGATAAAAAAGTCGTCTATCTAACATTTGATAACGGATATGAGAACGGCTATACTGAAAGCATTTTAGACACGTTGAAAAAAGAGAAAGCCCCCGCCACATTTTTCTTGACTGGGCATTATGTAAAAAGCGCCAGTGATTTAGTAAAACGTATGGTGAAAGATGGCCATGGTATCGGAAATCATTCATATGACCACCCAAACATGGCGAATATAACAGAACAACAGATGGAAGACGAGTGGAAAAGACTAGATGAAATTGTATATGCTACTACCGGTCTAAAGAGAACCATCTACGCCAGGCCACCCGAAGGGACATTTAATGCGAAATTGTTGCAAAAAGGAAATGAACTAGGGTACAGACATATTTTCTGGTCCGTTGCATTCATTGACTGGCATCGGGATCAACGAAAAGGAAAAGCGTATGCCTATAATGAATTGATGAATCAATTACATCCAGGCGCCGTCATTCTGATGCATACCGTAGCATCAGATAATGCAGAAGCACTCCCCGATTTCATTCGTGATGCCAAGAAACAAGGCTATGAATTCCACTCACTAGATCAGTTAGTGAAGGAATATGAGAAAGGAAATGCGATTACACAATAAATAAGAGACCTTATCTGTATGTTCACTACCGACAGATAAGGTCTCTAATTATTTGATACATCTTCAGTTTGCATGTTCACATTCGTAGTTATCCAACGTATTCACCGATGTTGGATTGTTACGGATCCCCTCCTTCGTTGTTATGTGTCTAGGATTCGATTCGTCTCTATAACTACGACCTCCTTTTCTTTTTATTAAACTTACTATACCAACTATTCTGTTAATTGTAAAGTATTTTGTTGTAATATTTTAATATTTTATTTATTATTTCTTCATTTACAGTACGCACAACAAAATCAGATTGAAAAAGATAGTGTTTTCGTATACGATATCAATGATAGAAAGAGGTGTACGTATGGATAAATCACAAAGTAATGAACAAGTCGTTGAACTAAAAAATCGATTCAATCAATTCATTGAAACATTGGAAGCAATTGAACCTGAGCACACGGAGCTCCAGGATATAGATCGTCTGATCATGTTACTCGATGAATTAGAAGAACAGATGGATAATTCAAAAAAATAACATATACTAACGGGGGATTTTGAAATGTACATAGAGACACTTGAAAAAAGTATTTATGAACTGGTTTGCGAAACATCCACAAACTTGCCAAAAGACGTCCGACGCGCAATTCTTTCCGCGAAGGAAAAGGAGAATAAAGGAACAAGCGCTGCAATGAGTTTGGATACGATTGCAAATAATATTAATATGGCAGATGATAAACTATCTCCAATTTGTCAGGATACCGGCCTTCCTACATTTAAGATCAAAACGCCAATCGGGGTAAACCAATTGGAAATCAAAGCGGCAATTGTACGCTCTTTGGAGCTAGCTACGGAAAAAGGAAAGCTACGTCCGAACGCTGTAGATTCATTGACTGGCGATAATAGCGGCAATAACTTAGGAATCGGCCTACCGGTTGTCAAGTTTGAACAATGGGAAAAAGATTATATAGAAGTAAAGTTAATCTTAAAGGGTGGCGGTTGTGAAAACAAAAACATCCAATATAGCCTCCCTACTGAATTAGAAGGTCTTGGCCGCGCAGGACGCGATTTGGACGGTATTCGCAAATGCATCCTTCACTCGGTTTATCAAGCCCAAGGACAAGGTTGTTCTGCTGGATTTATCGGTGTCGGAATTGGTGGCGATCGTTCATCTGGATATGATCTGGCGAAAGAACAACTTTTCCGCGATGTAACAGATGTTAATCCAATTCCTGAACTTGCAAAATTAGAAGATTATGTATTAGAAAAAGCCAATCTTCTTGGAATCGGGACGATGGGCTTCGGCGGAGAAGCAACATTACTAGGATGTAAAATCGGTGTCATGCACCGTATTCCCGCAAGCTTCTATGTATCTGTAGCATATAACTGCTGGGCATATCGCCGTATGGCAGTGAATATTAATGCAGAAACTGGCGAAATCATGGATTGGCACTACAATGAAGGCGAGAAAATTGCATTCGAACAGCCAGCTGAGGAAGCAAAATCCACTGCACGTATTGTACACTTGCAAGCACCTATTTCGGAAGAAGACGTACGTGATCTTCACGTTGGTGACGTTGTAAAAATTTCAGGCCGTATGTACACAGGTCGCGATGCGATTCATAAGCACTTAATGGATAATGACGCACCAGTTGATTTGAATGGTCAAGTCATCTATCATTGTGGACCGGTTGTTCTAAAGAACGATGAAGGCAAGTATGAGATCAAAGCTGCGGGTCCGACGACTTCTATGCGTGAAGAACCGTACCAAGGTGATATTATGAAGAAGTTTGGTATCCGCGCAGTGATCGGCAAAGGCGGAATGGGACCTAAAACACTTGCCGCTCTTAAAGAGCACGGCGGTGTATACTTGAACGGTATCGGCGGCGCGGCACAGTATTATGCTGACTGTATTAAAGAGGTTGAAGGTGTCGACTTGCTGGAGTTCGGTATTCCTGAAGCGTTATGGCATTTACGCGTAGAGGACTTCACTGCAGTTGTAACGATGGACTCTCACGGTAACAGCCTGCATGCTGACATCGACAAGTCATCTCTAGAAAAACTCTCTCAGTTCAAAGAAAAAGTATTTAACTAATAAGCAAGCAGCGAATGAGAACTATCATTCGCTGCTTTTTTTAATGAATCGATTAGCCTGAATAAGTTGTTGGGTAGAGGATGCATCATTACGCTACGTTCCAGGCGAACCCGTTAGCAACTGAGCTTCAATCATTTCGCACTCACCCGGTCTACTTCCCTTCATTTATCAACAACATCTACAAATCTTGCATGAATTAGCCAAATAAGTAACACTTCTTATTGAGAAATGATATACTGTAGATAATAACTATTATAACTTCATATTCATTCTATTTAAACGCCCGTAAAGTCGATTCTACTACTGTAGAGTCGACTTTACTGCTTTAATAAGAGTTTTGAAATTGAAAATCATTATCAATTAGGAGGAGAATACATGACAACACTTGCAAAAGAACAACCTGAACAGACGATTGACTGGTCTGCACGTCTTGAACTGATCGCGGCTATATTATCTGGAATTATCATTCTTGCTGCATGGATTTTAGGAAAAAACGGTACAGAATCCTTTTCTGTCACGCTGTATATCATAGCGTTTCTAATTGGTGGTTACGCTAAAGCCAAGGAAGGTATTGAAGAAACGATAAAAAATAAAGAACTGAACGTCGAGATGCTAATGATTTTCGCGGCCATCGGTTCAGGAATTATCGGATATTGGGCTGAAGGTGCAATTCTGATTTTCATCTTTGCAATTAGCGGTGCATTAGAGACTTATACACTTAATAAAAGCCATAATGAAATATCTTCTCTGATGGAGATGCAGCCTGAAGAAGCGTGGTTAATTCTTGAAGATGGCAGTGAGAAAAAAGTATCTACTGACTCCCTATCGATCGGCTCTGTTTTGCTCGTTAAACCAGGCGAACGTATTCCGGTTGATGGTAAAGTATTAAGCGGAATTACTTCAATTGATATGTCAGCTATTAACGGAGAGTCTATTCCAGTGACAAAGCAGGAAAATGATGAGTTATTTGCCGGAACGGTTAATATTAGCGGGGCGATTCGTATGACAATGACGAAACCTAGTTCCGAGACGTTATTCCAAAAGATTATAACGATGGTACAAAACGCGCAAAGCGAAAAGTCTCCTTCACAACAATTTATCGAGCGCTTTGAAGGATCTTATGTGAAGATTGTGCTGGCAGCAGTTGTAATCATGATGTTCCTGCCCCATTTCTTATTCAACTGGGATTGGACTACAACGTTCTACCGTGCAATCGTCTTACTAGTCGTCGCTTCTCCTTGTGCGTTGATGGCTGCTATTATGCCTGCCACATTAGCAGCTGTTTCCAATGGCGCTAGAAAAGGTGTGTTGTTTAAAGGCGGAGTTCATTTAGAGCATTTAAGTACATTGCAAGCATTCGCTTTTGATAAAACAGGTACTTTGACTACGGGGAAACCGATTGTGATGGATTTCATCGTTCGGGAAGGTGCAGACATGGAAGAGACGCTTGCTTTATTTGCAGGTGCAGAATCACTATCCAATCACCCGTTGGCGAAAGCTATCATCAATTACGCGACAGAGCATGGTGTAGAACCCGAACGTAATCTTCATATTGAAGACATTCCTGGATTTGGTATTAAAGCAGAGACGAGTAATGGTGACATTCTAATCGGTAATCCGAAATTTGTCGGAGTAGAGTTAGTAGAGGAATTCCAAGACAATGTGGCAGTGTCACTTGCAAATGAAGGTAAAACTGTCATTTTCATGAGAGATGAACAAGGAATTGTGGCGCTGGCTGCTTTACAGGATACCTTACGCAAAGAAGCAATTTCCGCAATTAAATCACTCCAATCTCTAGGAATTCGTACAGTGATGTTAACTGGCGACAATGAAAATACCGCTCATGCAATTGCAAATGAAGTAGGTGTCGATACGTACGTAGCAGAATGTCTACCCGAAGAGAAAGTCATTCAACTTAAGCATTTATTGAAAGAATATGGAACGGTTGGCATGGTAGGAGACGGGATCAACGACGCTCCTGCATTAGCTACTGCAACTTCGGGCATCGCGATGGGTGAAGGTACAGATGTAGCATTGGAGACAGCTGATGTTGTCCTGATGCAAAACGACTTGAATCGTTTATCGTATGCCATTAAGCTTTCAAGAAAAATGCAACGAATCGTTAAACAAAACGTATTCTTCTCGATAGCTGTGATATCGATCCTCATAATCGCAAACTTCATGCAAGTAGTCGACTTGCCTCTCGGTGTCATTGGACATGAAGGAAGTACGATTTTGGTTATATTAAACGGTTTACGAATGCTAAATAAAATAGATTAAATAAAAAGTGAAGAAAAGGGAACCCTTTTCTTCACTTTTTATTTATATAGTTTGTTCTTTACGTTCTTGACGGTTTTTTACGACGGAGTTGATTGTACCTCCAAGTAACAAAATGATAGCTGATAGATATAACCACATGATTAATACGATAATACCAGCGATACTACCATACGTATTCGCATAGCTTCCAAAATTGCTAATATAGAACGAGAATCCTAGTGACGTAATAATCCATCCTATTGTTGCAAAAATAGCACCTGGAAGTACTCCTTTAAAATGCAACTTTACACTTGGAACTAGCCAATATAATAAAGAGAATACTGCAAAGATCAGGAATGGTGGAATGAGGAATCGTATCAAATTCCATACGGTCAAGAACGTCTCTTCCAATCCTAAGAATGTGAAGATCAAATTCCCAATTGGTTGACCAAATATCGGTAGCACTAGCGCGATGATTACAGTCATAACTAACATAATAGTAAACGCAATTGACAGTCCTTTTGAAACGAAAAAGTTTCGATCATCTTCAACTTCATATGCTTCATTCAAACCTTTCGTTACTGCACTCATACCTTTAGACGCGGACCAGATTGTAGCCAGAATACCGACTGATAGTAATCCCCCACTTTTATTATCCAGTACTTCAGAAAGTGTTCCTTCAATTAGAGAAGCTGTACTTTCCGGCGCATACTCGCGGATAAATAAAAAGATTTGGCTTTGGTCTAACTGCAAGTAAGGCAGTAATGTAAAAAGAAAGATTAGTAGAGGAAATAATGACAATAGGAAAAAGAAGGCTAACTGCGAACCAGTTGCTGAAATATCCAATTCTTTCACTCGGATAATCAATTGTTTGAAAAATCCGCTCGTAGTTGTCGGATCGAAATCCTCTTCTTCTCCGTCTTTTATATCTTTGATAAATTCTTTTACTTTTTCAGTTTGAGACCCACCTTGGTTTTCAGCATCTGAAGAAGGGGCACTTTTTTGTCTATTCAACTGATGTGTCCCCCTTTCATTTACTGATTCTACCGTTATTTTTTCTCTAGTGGTATCATGTTTTTTTTTTGGATCATCGGAGGCAACGATGCATCTTCCGTTGAGACAGAAGATGCGGCTGTGGAATCATCCACGATAATTTGCTCATACTCTGATTTGGAATCAGAGATTGCTTCTTTTGTATCCGCAAACATTTCTTTTACTTGTGGAGTCAACGTCTTAATTTCATCGACCTGTGATTTGATGTAATTTACATCACCTTTCACTTGATCAACAAGAGTTTGAACTTTTTCTTTTTTCTGTTGGAACTCATTTTTTACAATATCCGGATTTTCTTTGTAATATAATACTTTTTCATAAGATGATCTTGCTGTAGTGATCGTGTGCTGTCTAGTTGCCCGATCCAGCATACTCGCGGCTGCTCCAAGTAGTGCCCCGCCTAATACATATCTTCCAAATTTACTAGAACTCATACAACTTCGCCTCCTTATACACGTTTACGTTTCACTTCATTATACCCCTATTGCAACTTACCAAACAATCTTTGTAAAAGTTTATTCAAAAAAGGCTTGACGAATCGTTCTATTTTTTAGATTATTAACAATAACATGTTAATAACAGAATTCACTGAAAGGAGTTGGTTCTCGTAATCTTGGGAACAGATACAAACATCACTGAGAAATTGGGGGGATGAAATGGAGAAGATCGAGAATTTCTTGACAACTGCGTCCGATTTAATATGGGGACCGCCGTTGCTCATCTTATTAATTGGTACCGGAATTTATTTAACATTACGTTTAACATTCATTCAATTAAGATTACTGCCCTATTCACTGAAGCAAGTTTTTTCACGGAAGCATGATAAAAAAGCAGATGGAGACATTTCACAGTTTCAGGCTCTCATGACCGCGATGGCCGCGACTGTGGGTGTCGGTAATATCGTCGGAGTTGCATCTGCTGTTGTTGCAGGTGGGCCAGGTGCGATTTTCTGGATGTGGCTGGCTGGATTCTTCGGTATGGCAACAAAATACAGTGAGGCCATCTTGGCTGTTAAGTACCGTGTCAAAGATTCAAACGGTTTAATGGCTGGTGGACCGATGTACTATCTTGAACATGGTCTGAAGCAAAAATGGCTAGGCGTACTATTTGCGTTATTCGGCGCACTGGCTGCGTTCGGAATCGGTAACGGAACACAAGCTAAAGCTGTAGCAGACGTAATGAAAAGCACATTTGAAGTGCCCCATTATATTACAGGAATTGCATTGGTATTATTCGGTGCACTTGTAATTCTAGGTGGTATCAAATCAATCGGCCGAGTAACTGCTTTTTTCGTACCGATTATGGCATTATTCTATTTCTTTGCTGGTGCAATCGTTATGGTATTGAACATTGAACAAGTTCCAGCAGCATTCGGTTTGATTTTCACAGATGCATTCACAGGCCAGGCTGTTGCCGGTGGGGCAATCGGTACAGTAATACGATTCGGTGTCGCACGCGGTCTCTTCTCTAACGAAGCAGGTCTCGGTTCAGCGCCAATTGCAGCTGCTGCTGCACGTACAGATATGCCTGGACGTCAGGCACTCGTTTCGATGACGCAAGTATTATTCGATACGTTAATCATCTGTTCGATTACGGGTGTCACAATTGTTATGAGTAATAAGTGGCAAGATAAATCAATTGATGCTGGTTCTTTGACAGCAGAAGCGTTTGGCTCTTTCCTTGGTGGTATTGGGCCGATTTTAGTATCAATTGGACTTGTGTTCTTTGCTACATCCACCATTTTAGGTTGGAGTTATTATGGAGAAAAATGTTTCCAATATCTCTTCCCTAACCGCGCTGCTGTTCTTGCCTATCGAATAATATTCGTAGCATTCATTTTTGTAGGCGCGACTGCATCACTTGACCTGGTATGGATTTTAGCGGATGTACTGAATGGCTTAATGGCGATTCCAAACTTAATTGGATTGCTCGGTTTGTCCGGTGTTGTCATTATGGAGACAAGACGTTTTAAGAAGAGAATTGACGAAGAACGTGAAGAAGCTCGCAAATAACACTTCGTAGTTCAGTTGACAGCTTACTACTTTCATGAAATGATAGTTTTCATTAGAGGAAAGGCGGTACGCATATGGATTTGTCTACAAAATCACCTGAGAATGTCTCATACATGATTGAAAAGATTAAAGAAAAACTACGCATGGTAAATGTCGATGCGATGAAACCCGAAAACTTCAGTACAGAACAGTATGATGATTTGTACTATATGTACGAAATGGTCATGAAACGTGAAAACATTACGCCAAATGAAATGCAAGCAATTGCCTCAGAACTCGGTTCTATGCGCAAATAAAAAAGCGACTCCAAATGGAGTCGCTTTTTTATTGCGCTGTGACGGGTGTACCATCTTTTAATACAAGTGGCTGAATGAGCACTTCCACTCTACGGTTTTTGCTGCGATTTTCTACCGTATCATTTGGAACAATTGGCTTATATTCTCCGTATCCTTTCGCGCTAAATAGATTCGGATCAACTTCATTGTCTTGGACGATGATTTTCAAAAACTCAACAGCCCGCATAACACTTAATTCCCAGTTGGATGAATATTGAGCGTTATTGATGGGAATGTCGTCTGTATGACCCGTGATGACCACCTGACGTGGTCTATCAAGTGTCAGCAGTCGAGAAATATCATTAGCCAACCTTTTATACTCAGGATTGATTGTTGACTTTCCTGATTTAAACAGCACGCTGTCACGAATCGTGAGCAATAAGCCTTCATTCGTCATTTTAGTATCAAACTGATTCTCTAGTTCATTCACGGCAATATACTCGTCCAAATCATCTTGCGTTTCTCCCAAAGATTGCTGATCTTCCATATAGGAGGAGTTTTCATCTAACTCCCCTACCGAGTCGTCTGGAACAGGGGTAGTGGTCGGCGCACTCTCATTCATGATTCCACTACCACTTTCAAATATTTCACTGAATACTTTAGAGACTTCTGCAAATCTTCCCTCATCTACCGAACTCGTAGCAAATAGCACGATGAATAATGCTAGTAATAATGTCAATAGATCAGAGTAAGGTAATAGCCAAGATTCGTTAATATGTTCTATTTCGCGCTTCTTTTTCTTACGCTTCTTCGCCAACTTTACCAGCTCCTTCGCCACCATCCATAGCTAGCTTTTTTCGGTCCTCTACAGATAGATAAGATGCCAATTTCTGTTCGATGACACGCGGCGCTTCCCCTTCCAATACGGAAAGAATTCCTTCAATTACCATTGTCCTCTGGCGGACTTCTTCTTTTGACTTGCGCACCAATTTATTAGAGAACGGATGCCATAAAACATATCCTGTAAAAATCCCAAGCAATGTCGCAATAAATGCAGCAGAAATCGCATGTCCTAACGCATCGATATTGTTCATATCTTTTAGTGCGGCAATCAATCCTACAACAGCTCCGAGAACTCCTAGTGTAGGGGCATATGTACCGGCTTGAGAGAAAATGAGTGCACCAACTGAGTGACGTTCCTCCATCGCCTCAACTTCTTCACTTAATACATCCCGAATATAATCGGCATTCTGACCGTCAATGGCCAAACTCAAGCCATTTTTCAAAAACGGATCATCAATTTCATCTGTTTTTGCTTCCAAGGCAAGTAATCCTTCTCTACGCGCAATATCAGCCCAAGAAGAAAATAGACGAATTAATTCTGCATCTGACGCAAGCTTTTGCTGAGTAAAAATAATTTTAAATAATTTAGGTACCTTCTTTAATTCATTTAGCGGAAATGCGATGACAACAGCACCAATCGTTCCTGCAATGATGATTAGGATAGCGGCCGGGTTAAGTAACGCATCGGGCGTTACCCCTTTGAGCGTCATCCCAATAAGGAGAGCTGCAAATCCTAACACTAAACCTACAATTGTGGATAAATCCATATATAAAGCCTCCAAATACTACATTCTTCTTATTATTTCGGTTATTTTATGACGTTGTTTAGGGAAAACCGTCGACTATTGTTTAGGGAGTTAAGAGTATTTCATCCTATCTCGATTGCTTTATCGTTGCGAACTGTGATCTTCACTTGTTAGAATTATCACAATACGTAAAAAGGAGATGTCATGATGAATCAATTTCAAGACCAACTTTCCAATTATGCCGACTTAGCCGTAAAGGTAGGTGTAAATATTCAACAAGATCAATATCTGTTCATCAGCGCTTCTACTGAAATTACTTCATTTGTTCGATTGATTGTTGAAAAAGCTTATGAAGCAGGAGCACGACAAGTATTCGTAGACTGGGTCGACGATATCGTCACACGTCTGCGTTATGAAAAAGCACCAGCGGATTCGTTTTCTGAGTTCCCTGCGTGGAAACAAATGGAACGTGAACAGCTAGCTGAAAAAGGCGCTGCTTTCATGTCCATCGTATCGCAAGACCCAGACTTATTAAACGGCATTGAATCTAGCAGAATACGCGATAATCAGAAAGCCTCCAGCACTGCTCTTAGCCAGTTCCGTCAAGCTATGCAGGCAGATAAATTTAGCTGGACAGTAATCGCTGCACCTTCGACTGCATGGGCAGCTAAAATTTTCCCTGAATTACCTACGGAAGAACAAGTACCTGCTCTATGGAATGCTATTTTACGTGCTGTAAGAGCTGATCAGCCAGATCCAGTGCAAGCATGGAATAAGCACAATGAAAATTTGCATGAAAAAGTAGATTATTTGAATGGTAAACATTACCGTAAACTTCATTATACAGCTCCAGGCACCGACTTAACAATAGAATTACCGGAAAAGCACTTATGGTGTGGAGCTGGTAGTGTCAATCAAGCTGGGCATGAGTTCATGGCGAATATGCCAACCGAAGAAGTCTTTACAGCACCGTTAAAAACTGGAGTGAATGGCTCTGTTACCAGCACTAAACCACTTAGCTATGCGGGAACAATCATTGAGGGCTTCACGATTCAATTTAAAGACGGCAAAATCACAAACGTTTCAGCTGATCAAGGTGAAGAAATCCTGAAACAACTGGTCGATACCGACGAAGGCTCCCAATTCCTTGGTGAAGTAGCACTGGTACCGCATGACTCACCTATTTCCAATTCAAATGTTTTATTCTACAATACTTTATTTGATGAAAATGCCTCAAATCACTTGGCAATCGGGAGTGCTTACGCATTTTGTCTAGATGGTGGAAAAGAAATGGATTCCAAACAACTACAAGCTAATGGATTAAACCAAAGCTTGACACACGTCGATTTCATGATTGGATCTGAAAAGATGGATATTGATGGAATACTTGAAGATGGAACAGTAGAGCCTGTCTTCCGTAATGGCAATTGGGCATTCTAAAATCCGTCACTTTTCATTCGAAGTTTACAATAGCTCTTAATATTTTCTTGAAAATCGTGTATAATGGATAAGAGATCATAATACATTTCAGAAAGAGGGGCTTTCAAATGGCTTTAATGTATACAACAGTTATCGGTTACATGGTTGTTCTTGGACTTGCATCCTTGTTTACGATGCACTTCTTATCTGGATCAATGGATTCAAACGACTCCATTACTATTGATCCGAAACCAGAAGGCAGAAACTAATTTGCTTCTATTCCAGTCTCAATGGATATGGATTACATGATTAGAGTTGCCTGACAAAGGCAACTCTTTTCTTTTACATACTATAAACAGTGCGAAGGAGATTATAACCATGACATCATTATCCGAAATTATGATTTATAACAAATCGTTCGTTGAAGAAAAAAAGTACGAAGAGTTTTCCACTACGAAATTTCCGAATAAACGGATTGTCATCCTCACGTGTATGGATACAAGATTAATCGAGCTTCTTCCTAAAGCAATGAATTTAAAAAATGGCGATGCTAAAATCATTAAAAGTGCTGGCGCTATTATCACATCTCCTTTTGGCGGTTTGATGCGAAGTATATTAGTTGCCGTTTATGAATTACAAGCAGATGAAATATACGTGATCGGGCATCATGATTGCGGCATGAGCTCGATCAACACGGATCACATTATAGGAAACATGATTGAGCGCGGTGTTGATCCGAACATGTTCAAAACATTGAAGTATTCCGGTATCGATATGGAAAAATGGTTGCACGGTTTCAGTGATGTGACAGAGAGCGTGAAAAAGAGTGTGGACGCGATCCGCAACCACCCTCTCATCCCAACCGACGTAAATGTTCATGGTCTTGTAATCGACCCTGCTAACGGCAAGCTGGACATTATTGAAGATGGTTACAATGCACAAGAGTTATCTCAGTAAAATAATTAGATGAAAAACCGGCCTCATCGATATGAGGTCGGTTTTTGTGTTTTTATGACGTGTGGCGTGGTGGGGGGGCTATGAGCGGTTGTAGGGTGACTTTGAGCGCTCAGGCCAAATGTATGAGCGAATCTAACGCAATATAGAGCGGTTAGCCAGCGGGATAGAGCGATCCGGCATGAACTATGAGCGCCTACACGAAACTATGAGCGGAAACGCGTTCGCACTGTTGCTCCACCTCAGAATGTGACGTGTGGCGTGGTGGGGGGCTTTGAGCGCTCAGGCCAAATGTATGAGCGAATCCAACGCAATATAGAGCGGTTAGCCAGCGGGATAGAGTGGGCAGGCATGAACTATGAGCACCTACACGAAACTATGAGCGGAAACGCGTTCGCACTGTTGCTCCACCTCAGAATGTGACGTGTGGCGTGGTGGGGCTATGAGCGGTTGTAAGGAGACTTTGAGCGCTCAGGCCAAATGTATGAGCGAATCCAACGCAATATAGAGCGGTTAGCCAGCGGGATAGAGCGGGCATGAACTATGAGCACCTACACGAAACTATGAGCGGAAACGCGTTCGCGCTGTTGCTCCACCTCAGACATCAAGAAAAACCAGCATCTTCTATTCGAAGAGCCGGCTTTTCCATATAGTTATCCACTTTTCCAAAAAGGTCTTACCCTTTCAATAATCCGCTTCCACAATGGCATACATATAGTGATCTTCCCATATACCATTAATAAACAGTAATTGACGCAACAACCCCTCACGCTGGTATTTCGCTTTTTCCAATACTTTGACCGAACCTACATTACGAGGAGATACATAGGCTTCTATCCTATGCAAATTCGCTTTTTCAAACGCAAATTGATTAATGAGTGAGACTGCTTCAGTCCCAATGCCTCTTCCTGCTTGTCGCTGATCAATGGAATACCCCACAAAACCACTGGAAAACGGCAACCGTTTAATACTATACAATGAAATTTGGCCAATAATCATACTAGTTTCCGAATCAAAAATTCCGAAATTGTACTCTCGTCGATCACGCATTTGATAAAGTGATTCTCGAATTTTATCCCGTTGCATTGCTACTGTGTAATACGTATTATCGTGTTTTGGTTCAAATTCTGTCCAGTATTCCTTATTGGCGATAAGTAGCTGGGTGAATTGATACGCATCATCTTCCGTGAGTATTCGTAGGTAGCACTGCTCCCCTTCGAGTAAAATCATTTGTCCTCATCCTTTTCGAAGCATTCTGTTCTTACCTTCTACTTTATCTAATCGGTGCGAATGAAATGGAGATTCAGTACAAGTTACCTGAATTCATTAATTCTTATTATAGTTTTTTTCCAGTTACAAGACAATAGAATGCCACATTTTCTCATTTGTAAAGGAATATTCATACTTTCCCACTCCATCGATCCGTAATCTCTGTATACTATTGTTCAGGAGGATTTTATCATGCTAAGAATTATTTTGATGGTACTTTCGCTACTCATCATGATTGGAACTCATATCGCTGCAAATTTAATCCCACTTAACGGACTGACTACTTGGGAAATTGCTAATCGGGTACCGGTTCTATTCATGCCTGCAGAGTACGTTTTTTCAATTTGGATTGTGTTAGATCTGCTACTTGTCAGTTGGCTATACTTGTTTTCCAAAACATCAGCTAGACTCTCTTCATCCGTTGCCAATTTACGTGCAATCTCGTTCTCGGTCAGCTGTTTTTTAAATATTGCATGGCTTTTATTATGGCATTATAGTTATTATTATTGGGCCATTGTGAGCGTAATTGCTTTATTAATTTGTTTACTCGTGTTGTATTTCAGTTATGCAAAAATAGAGGGAACGAATCGCGAACGACTTCCGATCTCAGCTTATATGGCATGGATCTTTATCGCTGTCATCGCGAATACTACCTATGCTTTCAAATTCCACGATTGGACAGGATGGGGTTTGAGTGATCCACTATGGACAGTATTGTTCTTAACTCTGACTACAGCAATCGCTTTACATTTTATGTATCATTACCATGACAATATGTTTAATTTAATTATTATTTGGTCTTTCATCGGTATTGCAATAAAAAATGGGACCGAGGAATTATTTGTTTCTACAGCCGCTTTATTTCTTTCTGCAGTAATTGGTTTTATACTATTTATGGGTCAGCGTTTTTCAAAGTCCAAACAATTATAACACGGTGCCAATTAGGCAGCCGTGTTTTTTTCGTGATTATACCGTAAACTAGGGTATAGGTTAGAGTGTGGACTATCATGCTAGAGAGTGGAGGTTACGCTATGTCAAATTCAAAGTTATTGTCTTCTCTTAGTTATTTCAGTGTCTTTTTCGCTCCCCTTTTACTGCCAATCATCATTTATTTCGTTGCAGATGAATTCGAAGTTCGCCGTCATGCAAAAAAAGCACTCGTTTCACATATCGTCCCTATGGTATTACTAATAGCTGGTTTCATTATCATGTCCTTTTCGATCTTTTCCTTTAATACCGACAGCATCACAAATGCAAACAGCAATATGATGTTCTGGGGATTCATTCCTATGTTATTCATTATTTTATATAGTTTATTGTTTGTAATTGTCCTGATCTGGAATGTATATCAAGGCATAAAAGTCTTGAAATAAGGATGGAAAGAACAAGCTAATCATTAAAAAAACATCAATAAAGTATGATATAGTAGAATTGAATAAATTGTACGGAAGAAAGGACTTGTGAACATGATTGTAAAAAATGATGAAGAATTAGAGGGGTTAAGGGCAATAGGTAAAATTGTTGCAGAAATTCGTGAAACGTTGAAAGATGCTACAGTACCTGGCATCACGACGAAAGAACTTGATGATATGGCAGGTCGTCTGTTTGCTGAAAAAGGTGCGGTTTCTGCTCCTATCGATCAGTATGACTTCCCTGGCTATACATGTATCAGTGTCAACCATCATGTAGCGCACGGCATTCCAGGAAGTTACGAGATCCAAGATGGTGATCTCGTGAATATAGATGTCTCCGGATCAGCTGGCGGCTATTTTGCAGATACTGGGATTTCATTCGTGGTAGGTACACCTGATGAGCAAAAACAGAAGTTGTGCGACGTAGCAAAGTCAGCTTTGGACCGCGCTTTATTGAAAGTAAAAGCAGGTTCTAGTTTGAATCAGATTGGTAAAGCTGTGGAGCGTGAAGCGAAAGATAACGGCTTACATGTGATTAAAAATTTAACCGGTCACGGAATTGGTACGTCTCTTCACGAAGAGCCACAACATATTCTGAATTATTATGATCCTTGGGATAAAACGTTATTGAAGGATGGTATGGTGCTGGCAGTGGAGCCATTCGTTTCACAGGCGGCTGAGCAGGTGATTGAATTGGATGACGGGTGGACATTTGTTACGCCTGATAAGTCACTGGTTGCCCAAATTGAGCATACGATTGTCGTGACGAAGAATCAGCCTATAATTTTGACACAGCTTGATTGATAGGAGAAACGAGTGTGTGCGGGCATTTCCGTGCACACTCATTTTTTTGTACAAAGATTTTGAAAGACTGACATACTGGTTAAAAGAAAAAAACTGAAGAACAGCCTCCTAATACAAGGGCAGTCTTCAGTCTTTGCGTATCATCATGTGGAAGTTACGTTTTATTATTTCTTTTTCTTAACTTTCGGCTTTGATTTCTTTGGTGCCGCTTTTTTCATTTCTTCCACTGTCTTAGAGTTTCCTTCGATCAGTTGTCCGTTGTACCAGACTTTTTGAACGGTTTTGATGCCTTTGGAAACTTTACGGTAGTCGCGCTCTTCCGTGTAAGATAGAAGTGTCAGGACTTCACCGTCTGCTCCTGCACGGCCTGTTCTTCCCGATCTGTGCACGTATTGCTCAGCTGTGTGTGGTACATCGACATGGATGACGTGTGTCAGCCCTTCGATGTCCAGGCCTCGCGCTGCTAAGTCTGTTGCAATCAGTATACGAATAGTACCTTTTCTGAAGTCTTCTAATGTCTTCTGGCGATCGAGTTTTTTCATATCCGAGTAGAGGACTGCAATTGGTGCATCGGTGTAAAGTAGTTTTAGTTCTTTCATACGCAATTGATCTACGTTATTCATGAATGTTAGTGCGCGCACCCCTGAAATTGCAGAGATCCCTCGAAGTACGTCGGTCTTTTTGCGTTCATCCACTTTTACGTAGGAATGAATAACTTCACCACTATTTGGAATCTCATCCGCATTGACTTGTAGGCGGATTGGATCTTTCATCAGTTGCTTGGCAACCAGCTCGATTTCATCTGTAATTGTAGCAGACACAACTGCCACCTGACGTTCAGGATTTGCTGCTTCAATTAAGCTTTTCACCAGTACGCGATATTCACGCGACAGAAGCTGATCCCCTTCATCAATGACCAAGTATTGAATATCATACATTTTCAGCTTTCTTTCTTTTACTAATTCATTTAATCTTCCCGGTGTACCGACTACGATTGTTGGTTTTTTCTTTAGCTTTTCGATTTGACGTTGCATATTTGCACCGCCAATCAGCTGAGTTACTGTAACTGGAGTACCTTCAACCAACTCACGTATCACATTGACTATCTGCATAGATAGCTCTTGTGATGGCGTAATAATTAACGCTTGTGTCTTCGGTAGATTTCCGTCGACCATTTGAATCACAGGTAACGCATAGGCTAGTGTTTTCCCTGTCCCTGTTGGTGATTCAGCTACTATGTCTTTACCAGACAACATCTCGGGTATCATTTGAGACTGAATCGGCATAGGTTGTTTAAATTTCCATTTTGTGCGCAAAGATTCATTCAGCTCGTCTAAAAAATTCATTCGGTTCACTCTTTTCTGTAGTTGAGGACTTCAACCGGTTATTTTTTTTGAAGCTTCTTTTTCAACTTCTGAATTTTAGGCACTACTTTTACAAACATGTTATAAATGAACGGTTTGTATACTTTATCGATTTCACCAATAAATTCTGTTACGCCGTCTACCTGACAAAAACTGTTCTTAAAGTTATATAATCCATCCTGCTCACTATCGAGTACGAATACCCCACCAAGATCATACTGTTCCGCTCCGATTTCCAATCCCCACTTCATCATTTCATAGTTCATTAGATAACTAGGATTTAGATTGCGCTTCGTGTTGGAACTGCCAGCGTATAAATAATACAATTTCCCATTATAGTTAATTGTTACAGCACCAGCTAAATAATCGTCTTCATGCTTTGCTATATAGATGCGTAAATCATCGAATGCTTCTCGCATTTTGACGAAATAATCATAGGAACGAATAGAGATTTGATTACGAACAGACATTTCTTCATGGATTTCAAAGAATTTCTTTAAATATTCATCACTGCGAGAATAAGAAATCTCTACACCTTTACGTGCAGAGCTTCGGATTTTACTTCGTGTTCTGCTACGGAACTTAAGCATTAACGAATCTTCATCTTCGTCGGTCAATTTAACAATCATATTGTAACGAGGCTGTATTAAATCTTCTTTGCCCGCGCCTTCGTTGCGTACTATGTAACCTGCATCACGGTAAAGCTTGTCCAATTCATCTGTATACAGCTGTTCTGGATCCATTTTTAATGCAAAGGCTTTATGTTTTTTTACAAGCACCTCTGCCTCTTGAATTAATTCTTCAACTAATTTCTGATTATGTAAATCACAAATAGGTCCACGTGGTGCATATAGTAATGAAAAACCGCCTGGTACCTTCCGTATCAATAAGGACATAGCGGCTACAATTTCTCCATCTCGTTCTACGTATACTTGCTCATTACCCCAATCATCTTTAACATTTGCCCAGTTGGGATCTTGTGTAATTGAACGAAAGGGAGAATTTCTCATAAACGTTTCATATCTTTTAACATCTTCTGCATTGCTTTTATCTAAAATCGGCACTGCTCGAACACTCCTTACATTACTATAGCTCCGTACAATTTCCGTTTTGATCTTTTGAAAATCTTAAAGAACCGCACAGCCACAGCTCTATTAAGTGTAGCCTACTGTATTTTTCAAGTCAAGAATCGAAGAGTAGTTACCTGTCATTTAACAATGAAGTTTGAAAAACAAGTAGGAAATTACTATTAAATGAGACAAGCTATTCCGTTATTAATTATAATAGCCTATACTAGTAAAAGGGTATAAAGGTTTCATATAGCAAAATGCAAAAGGGGGCATTACATAGTGAAAGGTTCAGTACGCAACAAGTTAATAGCGCTCGCAGCACTTGTTATTTTAATTCCATTATTAGCTGTGGGGATCGTCAATTACTTTGTAGCAAAGCAAGAACTTGAGAAAGTTGGGGAAATGGGATTACAGAACGGGACTTATGCTGTTCTGGACTTAATCGATGAACTGAATGTACAAGTAGAGAACGGTACAATAAGTTTGGAGAAAGCACAAGAACGAGCTAAAGACAAAATTATGGGACCTATGGCCACTGATGGCACTAGACCTTTAAACAATCCAGCGAAATACGGGGAGAACTTCTACTTTTATGTTGTGGATGAGGAAGGTACTTTACTTGTACATCCACAGAAAGAAGGAGAAAGTCTCTATGAAACGAAAACAAAAGATGGCCGTTACTTCATTCGTGAAGTAATCTCAGAAGCTAAAAGCGGAGGTGGTTATGTACAGTATGACTGGCCGCTGCCAAGTAACTTGAATGTTGAAGCACCCAAAGTCACATACAGCCTACAAGATCCTAATTGGGGATGGATTATAGTGGGAGGGACTTATCTAGTAGATTTTAATGCTGGAGCAAAAAATGTTTTATGGTACACCTTAATTTCAATCATTATTTCTATCATCGTGGGTGTTACACTATTCTCGATCTTCTCTGGGCGTCTAACATCATATATTAAGAATATCCGTCACATTACAGCTGAAATTGCGCAAGGGAAACTATCAGGCGAAGATATTCCAATCCGTTCACGTGATGAGCTCGGCCATTTAGCTGAAAACGTGAATACAATGAAAAATAATCTGAATGAAATGGTCGGTCACACAAGACTTTCTTCAGACCGTATGAGAACATCTTCCGAAACACTTAGCGCAATCACGGAAGAAACAACAGCATCGGCTGACGAAATCCATAGCGCTATTGCTGAAGTATCTTCAGCTGCAGTATTGCAATCCGAAGAAGCAGATATCGCGATTACAAAAGTTAGTCAATTATCTACATTGATTTCTAAAGCATCCGAGCAATATGAAAACGTAGTGACAGAAATGCGCAGTATGAACGATCTACAAAGTTCAGGTATGCAAAAAGCGGAGACTTTAGAGGAAAACTCTCAAAACTTCAACATTGTCATCAACGACTTGCAAGGGAACTTCTCACAACTTGTATCTAGAATGAATGAAATACAAACCATCGTCCAAACGATTTCATCCATCTCTGAGCAAACGAACTTACTGGCATTAAACGCTAGTATCGAAGCCGCTCGCGCAGGAGAACATGGAAAAGGATTCGCTGTAGTAGCCAATGAAGTCCGCCATTTATCGGAAGACACGAATGAGGCAACTACGAAAGTTCGCGATCTCCTTGTGCATATTCGAAAAGATACGACAACTGCCGAAAATCAAATGAAACACACATTAGATTTGACGAGTAATCAAGAAGGCACGATTATAGAAACTAAAAATGCTTTCGAACAACTATCCGATTCCATTCTCAACATCACATCACTGTTGAAGACTATGGAAAATGATATGAACAGTATGGATGAAAATCGACAACATGTTGTTCAGGCAATAGATCAAATTGCAGCTGTCGCAACTGAATCGGCTGCCGCTACCGAACAAGTCAATGCATCCATCGATGAACAAAAAGCTACAATCAGCACGATTATGCACGCTTCCCTTGACCTTCATACGGAAGCAGAGAATATGCACGATCTAGTTGACCGATTTAGCTAATTATTTAAGTAAAGTAAGATATAACGCGGCTGGGATAGAAGTAGAAAATCTATCGTAATTAACTAAAAGGACAAAATTAAAACCGTGTGAATCCAAGATGCTTTTAACTTGGATTTACACAGTTTTTTCATTTTATTGAGTTTTGTCTCAGCCTCGCTTTATTCTTCGACAGCATTTTTATACTTCTTGTAATAGTTGATTTGACGCATCAGTAAATACATTTTTCGCTTCATATGTTTATCTTTATTGTAAAATAAAGGATTACCATACTTTCCTGCTTTGATAAGCGATCGAATCTCTTTTTCCATAGGCGGATTATCGACAAACTTTTTCAATACTGCTTTCGGTACGACAGTGAATAAGAAATGGTCATCTAAATAGGTTAATGGCTTTTCCTTCTCGTATACCAAGTCATCGACCAAATACTTCGCCATATTCTCACCGCATTGCGTAATGTAATAACTCGAACGTCCTTGACGGATATTCACTTCAAACGCTTTGAATTTGCCATCGCGTTCATCGTATTTCAAATCGAAGTTCCCGTAACCGACATAGCCAATTGCTTCAAGGAAGTTAGCTAACTTCGTCATAATTTCTTCATCATACCGCGTAATCAATGCCGTATAATTTCCGATAGCCGTCATCGCACGTTCTTGTAATACCACCTGAGCCAATGTGATTAGCTGCGCTTTACCATGCTGATCAGCGTAATATACAGCATCCCACATATACGTATCATCCCCAGGAATGAAATCTTGGATGATCAGATCTTCTGTGTATCCACTGGCCTTAACCATTTGGATAATGCGATTGATTTCCTCATATGTATCAACTTTATAGATTTTCTGCAACCCGTCAAACGGATGACGATAATATTGAACACCATCGCTCGGCTTGATGATGACCGGGAACAGTACTTCTTCTGTAAATGGTTCATCGGATAAACATGAATGGAAGTACGTAGAGGGTGTATCTATTCCATGCTCTGCACATAATTTATAGAAGTTTTTCTTAATATACACGGCATTCATGATTTCTTCATCTATATAATTGAATAAGAAATCTTCTTGCAAAGCTTCTCGTTGCTCAATAATCAATCGGACATATAAATCGTCTGTTCCGACAAGCACTAATTTTTGATCAGCCGTACGGTATTTCTTCGCAATATCCCGTAAAAACTGAACAAATACTTTTGGATCGTGTAGACCGTGATTCAGTTCCTGGATATCTGTAATCGTACTATAGCTTGTAAATGGTAATGGTTCCCTACCAACAATTACAGGTTTGATGCCATATTCTTCATGAAATGAAATTGCCATATTATAGGCATTAATATTAGTTCCGACAATAATCGGGATAAAAGAATGCTTACTCATATATTCCTCCAACAGACGTTTTTCCATTTAGTGTAGTTGCACTGAATTCGTAAGTCAAGAAAGGACCGTTCTTCACTAACCATATGTTTTATAAACTTGATCATGAGTAGCATATAATTCCCAAGGATAAACTCGCGGTGCTTCTGAAGTAAACTGCATCATTTCCTTTGTTGTCGGATGTTCAAATTCCAACTTGTGCGCCCATAATGCAATCTGTTCGCCACGCTTATTCATGGCACTACCATATTTCTGATCACCATAAAGCGGGAAGCCTTCTGTTGCCATTTGTACCCGAATTTGATGTGAACGTCCTGTATGTAGACGTACACTTACTAAACTTTGATCTATTTTGCTATCAAGTACTTGATAATCCAAACTGGCCACTTTCCCTTCCGGATGATTCGGTCTCACACTATACACTTGATTTTTCTGACGATTCTTGTATAAGTAATGCTGAAGAGTAGATTGTCTTTTCTGAGGCACACCACGGAGAATCGCTAAATATCTCCGATCAATGATGCCGCGACGAAGCTGATTGGACAGACGAGATGCCGCTTTGGAAGTTTTAGCAAATACCATCACACCGCCAACAGGACGATCAAGACGATGTACTAAGCCAAGATATACCTTTCCTGGTTTTTGATACCGTCTTTTAATATCCTGCTTTAATATAGTCAATACGTCCAAATCTCCACTCTCATCTTTTTGCACCGGGACATTGACAGGCTTTTCCACGACTAAGAGATGGTTATCTTCATATAGTACAGGTATCTTCATTTAATGGATGCCTCTTTTTTAATACAATCCAATAATGCCTGACAACCTTCGAGCACTAAGTCGTATGTTTCTTGGAAATCACCAGTGAAGTACGGATCTGGAACGTCTTTTTGGTGACTAGTCAAATCCAAAAAACGAAACACACGCTGGTGGTCACGATCACCAAAAATGTTATGTATATTTCGGATGTTTTCTGCGTCCATTCCAATAATATAATCAAATTCCGCTGCATCTTTCATATTCAACTGACGTCCAGCCATCCCCTCTGCCGAAATTTGAAATTCTGCCAGTTTGGATATCGTTCCTTCATGAGGGGCTTTCCCCACATGCCAATTGCTTGTTCCTGCCGAGTCTACTTCGATGTGATTCTCCAAATGTTCAGTATGAATCATCTTACGAAATACTCCTTCAGCCATAGGTGAGCGACAAATATTCCCGAGACAAACGAATAATACACGTATCATACGACTCTCTCCCTTTACTAGTATATTTCTATTCTAGTATACAGCATTCGATAATTTTCTTCATTTTATGTATAATCATCAGCGATAATTCCAAACATTACGAAATACATGTCTTACACAAGGGAATTAAGTCGTAATTAATATTTATTATAACTTTGTGATATACTAGGACTTAAATATCATCACAAAGGGAATGATGTAGGAAAAAGGAGGTCTACCCTATGCAAATTATGTTTGAAGAAACGTGGGAAGCTACTTTATCAGACCAACAAAAACAGGCTTTTATTTATCAATACGAAACCAAAAGATCTGTTCATGATGAATTTACAGCTACACCTATACTGTTAAAAAGAAAACGCAATGGAGGATTAGTCGCTACTGTATTTTTGCAAAATAATCGTGATGAATTATTATCTATTCGTGAAGCTACAGTATATGTAGTAAATGAACGAGGAGAAACAGCAGCTGAAGAGACTTTTTCATTGTTCCTAGATATTCCATCTTTTACGGCAACACCTTGGTCTTTCGTCTTTTTACCAACTTGTGTCGATTCCACTGAAGAACCTACTGACGGATGGAAGGTCTTCATAAAGTAACACATAAAAAACTATATGATTGCTTCGCAATCTCTGCCATGACGGAAAGGTAGCTCGTCCAGTATAATGAAGATAGGTAATACAAATCCGTACGTTTAATGGGTTTTGCCGAACCTGTATAAAAAACTGGATG
>NZ_PDYS01000021.1:0-46726 GCF_002743155.1 Sporosarcina sp. P1 | reverse complement strand
GCGTAGAGGACTCATTGCCCTTACGTTTTTTCTGTTCTGTCCCAACCTCTTTTTTACTGATCTTTTCTCAATAACTCCGCGTACTCCTGTACGATATCTACAAATGCCTTCACTTGCTTCAATTCAAACGTAGAGCCATAACCAATTAGCCATGTATCACGTGTCAGTTCAAACTCTTCTTCACTATTCAGCAGTGGTATTAGATTGACTTTTTCATCGCCCGATAATGTGATGGAAGGCAGTATGGCATAGCCAATACCTTTCAACGCGAGCTGCTTGCACATTTCAATCTGATCCACTACGATCTGACGGCTTGGATTTTGATTGAAGTGTTTGTTCCACCAGCGTTGAATTTCCATATAATAGTTCGAATCACTTTTATACTGAATAAAGTGGCGATTGGTGTCTTTTAATTCATCAATTGTCGAGATTTCAGAATCCACTAGATATAGCTGATCACGGAATAAATAGACACGATTACTTTTCCAGTCCGTTTGCCCTCTAACGATACCGATATGCGCTTCTCCTTCGTACAAAGCTTTGGAGATTTCCGAACTCCATCCCGTCATCAATGAAATCTTGGCATCAGGATAAAGTGCTACATAGTCTTTTAATACTTGAGGCAACCAAGTCTGACCGATAATCGAGGCACAGGCAATCTTCAATGTGCCATGTACTTTATCTTCAAGGGAGGCGATCAATTCCATCGTCTCATCTTTCTTTGCCAAGGATTCCTTCGCATAGTTAATGACGTGTTCACCTGCTGGCGTTGGTTCCAGACCTTTTTGTGAACGGATGAACAACTGCATGCCCCATTCTTTTTCAATCGTCTGGAGGCGTTGTGACAAAGCAGGCTGAGACAAATGCAAGCGTTCTGATGCTTTACGCATGTTGCCCTCTTCAGCCAATGCTTTAATAATATCCAGTTCAATTGTTGACATGATCCTGCACCTTCCCCCGTGGAATTCGTAAAATCAATAATAAACTGATGACGGCAAATAGAGTAATCGCTATGTACACCCAGTGCAAGGAGATGTCTAAACCGCTTTGTAAACTGACTAGCTCTTGTGATGTAATCATTGAGCGTCCGTCTTTCGTTAACAATGTATTGACGTCATCAATCGTGTAAGGCAATTTTTCTTTGGCAAAATAGGCAATAAGTGTAGCATTCAAAATGGCTCCAAACACAGAAGCGCCAATTGTATTGCCAAAATTTTTCATAAACATATTAGTGGCAGTAGCCGAGCCTCTTTGTTGACGCGGCACAGCTCCTTGAATCGTTACAATGAAGGATGTATTAGTCAGCCCCATTCCGACACCAATGAAGAAGCTAGAACATCCCGCCCATACCGGTCCCAGCGTCGCGTTCATGAAGACAAACATCGTTGTGCCAATTACAAGGGACACGCCACCGATAAACGATACGAGAAACGGGCCGAAACGTATGAGTAAATGCCCCGCCAATGAGGAAGCTAAAGGCCAGCCAATTGACATAGCAGTTAATGTGAAACCTGCTATGATCGCTGGTTGTTCCATAATTCCCGATACATAAGTAGGTAAATAAGAAGAAACCCCTATTAAAATAACTCCAGTAGTTAGCGAGACAAGATTCGCATATAAAATAACGGGATTTTTCCAAATGCTAAAAGAGATAAGTGGATCTTCCGCCAGCTTTTCTTGTCTGAAAAATAACCAAAATGAAATTCCGCACAGTATGATCAAAGCAACACCGAAAGCTGAAAAACGGCCAAACCCTTGACCTCCTTCTACCAACCAGATTAAGATCGTCGACAATGCAGATGTCAGGAAAAAAGCACCTTTGTAATCGACAGAAGCTTTTTGGGTTTCTTTTGGTTCATGCAAAAAGAAATAAATGACACCCATCGAAAGCAGTCCAAGTGGTACGTTCACCCAAAATATATATTGCCAGCTAACGTATTGCACAATCAATCCACCAATAACAGGACCTAAAACTGCAGAAACGCCCCATACACTCGACAAATACCCCTGTATTTTCGCACGTTCTTCTGTTGAATAAATATCACCAATGATCGTAGTCGCAATGGGCATAACGGCTCCCGCTCCCACACCTTGTATGAGACGATAGACAATCAATTGCTCCATAGAGCCGGCGAATCCACAAAGGATGGAACCAATCAAAAAAATCGTCAAGCCCATAAAAAAAATCGGCTTTCGACCAAATAAATCGGCTAACTTTCCATAAATCAATACCGTCACAGTACTCATTAATAAATAAGATGAAAATATCCAACTATATCGCGAAAACCCACCTAGTTCAGAGGCGATAGTCGGCATCGCAGTAGTAACAATAGTCGCTTCCACTGCCCCCACAAACATAGCGAGCATAACAGCAGCGAGCACAAAGGGCCGATTAGTTTCTTTACGCACAGCTATTTCAACTCCTTCTATTAGAAAAAGACCCCTGTATCGGAGCCCTTTAACATTTTACTATAGCATTTGCTTCGCTGCTTTATCTAAATAAGTTCATTAGATGCTGTAAATATACTTTTTAAATTCTTTCATCACTACACGTCTTGTGATAATACCCGCAAATGTTCCATCCTTTTCAGTGACACATAAAAACGGATGATTAATCAATAGATCTACTGCACGTTGAAAACGATCATTCACACGAATCGTCGGCAGATTCGTATCCATAATTTCATCTACTTTTATATCTTCTAATCTCTCATATTCAATGCGTTCCATACCTAAAATAGAATCTGTAATCATACCAATGCCAAGAAGCCCTTTCAAATGATATTGATTATCCAATACAGGAATGGCAGAATAGCCAGTCTTCGTCAAGACAAGCAGCGCATGCTCTGCATTATTGCCAATTTGTACATGAGCAACTTTTTCCGAAGAAATAATTTGATTTGCGATGGGCGCGGTAAGAAAATCTTTATTGTTTATAGAAACCATAGGTGATCGCTCCTTCTGTTCTTCATCTACATACATTTACCTAAAAGTCCGTTCACTGCTTCCCATCCATCATACCACAAAAAGCCATTTATCACCTCAAAAGAAAGCGGATTCATAAAACAAAAAACCTCTTTCTTTAATAGAAAGAGGCCCAATAATAAAATATGATGATAAAGATAAAAATAGAAGCGACTATGATAATCCACAGTAATGGGTTCATAGTATATGGATTCTTAGCTACAACATCTGGTATACGATCTTTTTCATTTAACTGGAATGAACGACTCGTTTTCCTTACTCCAGCTATTCCAATTCCAAGCATAATGGCGGAGACAAACACCATAGGCCACAACCAAATATCCCACATCATAACTCCCTCCTTTTCGCACATACTATAGTAAAGAGCATGTGCAATAAGTGAGTAAGTATGCGTACTGAACTTTCAGCAAATCATTCGCAAATAGTTATTTGCGATTTTTTATAAAATATGCATAAAGAAGTTTTTATGATTTGCTTCTATTTCATTCTATATACTTTTTAATCAAGACTTGCGTTCCATTTTCCCCATAACCTTTAGCGAGTAACTCTGTATACATATCGCGGGCTAGTTGTAATCCCGGCAATTTCAGATTCAGTCTTTCCGTTTCCTGTAAGGCAATATTTAGATCCTTTACAAAATGTTTTACATAAAATCCTGGTTCATAATTTTCGTTAATAATTCGTGGGCCCAGATCCGATAAACTAAAGGAATTCGCCGCACCCGAAGTGACGGATTGTAACATCGTGTCCGGATCAAGGCCCGACTTCATTGCGTAAGCAATCGCTTCGCATGCCCCTATCATATTTCCAGCGACAGTAATTTGGTTGCACATTTTGGCGTGTTGCCCAGCTCCAGCTTGTCCTTGATAGACAATTTGTTTGCCGAAAACAGACAAAATAGGTAATACCTTTTCAAATAATTCTTTTTGACCTCCACACATGATAGAAAGTGTACCATTCCGAGCCCCTATATCTCCACCAGATACAGGAGCATCAAGAGAATTCATTTGTAAAGAAGCAGCCTTTTCTGCTATGGCAATGGCTAGTTCTGGACTTGACGTTGTCATATCTACTACGATCTGAGAAGGTCGACCATTTGCAAATATACCTTGATTTGATAAATAAACTTCTTCCACATCGGAAGGCATGCCGATCATCGTGAAAATAATGTCCGCATCTTGAATAGCTTCGGCAACGTTATCGGCCCATTTTGCTCCTAAAGCTACCAGTGGTTCGGCCTTTTTTTTCGTTCTAGTGAATACTGTTACTTCATATGATGCGTTAAGCAAATGCTTAATGATACTAGAACCCATAACACCCGTACCAATAAATGATATTTTTTCTTTTCGCACATTCTCACTCCTCATTGTATACGATCATCTCCATCGTACAGAATTTCAAATATTTTTACAATTGAGGAGACAAAAAAAGAGGACCAATACAAGATTGGTCCACAAAAGGGGGAAATGAGAATGTTGCTGTGTTCATTTATATCTTTCCCCCTTTTACTTTAAGTTAAACATTCATTTCCACATTAACTTAAGGTAGTTGTGTTTTTTTCTTGTTGTTAAATTCATTAATTAATATATCTAATTTACGACTAAGTTCAATGGTATTCTTAGCGTTCATACCATGTTTTTCGGCCGTCTGTATTAGTTGTTTTCTCACACGTTCAATTTCTAAATTGCAATTATGCACTACTTGCACACCTCTCATCTATAATTACTCTATTCTGTAATATACCAACAACTTAATTTTATTAAACCGAAATATTATCGACACTTTACGACATGATGTATATGCATATATTTCCTTTAGTTCTAGAAATAAGACTTTACGTTTTGAACATTATAAGGCAAACTATAATGGAATTACCAATATTATCATTTCATCACTTTGCTTAATGTAAATGATGTTTGAAGAAAGGATGGTTAGCATGACGATTGCAGAAATAGGTGATATCATAGAATTCAAAGAGGGCTTACAAGGAATTGTTGAGAAAGTGAACGAAAACTCTGTAATTGTAGACTTAACGTATATGGAGAACTTCGATGAATTGCTAATGCAGGAGAAAACCGTGGTGAATCATAAACGTTATATCATTTTGAGTAGTAATTCGCAAAAAGGAAACCTTCCTCCCTGTGATCCGTCCAATAGAATAGTATAGTATATGAAGGAGTGGTACGATATGAACAACAAATGGCGTATAATTTTCACTTCACTGACAGCCTCTATCATGCTTGCTGCATGCGGAACATCTGATGCAGAACCGGAAAAAGATACAACAGGTAATGCTATCGAAGAACCTGCTGCTCCCGAAACAGATGTGGAAGATAGCACTTCTCCCGAAAATGAAGCAGAAACAGGCGAAAATGCCATGAAAGATGCTGTGGAAACAACAAGCGATGAACAAGATTACTCGATGCAGGTACTTCCTGGATATACACTTACAAGTGAAGAACCAGGTAGAGATAGTCTATATGTAGAAGAGGACAGCGAAACATTCATGCGAATCGAGACTATGCCTAAAGACGAGGAATCTTATACTTTTGATGAACTCTATGAAAATATGGAAGAATTGTTGACAGCTTCAAGTGACGGTGAAACACCTGTTGAGATAACAGAGCAAACAGATCTTCCACAAGCAGATGGTATCCAGTCTGTTAAAGGTGCAGTAGTAGATTCTACTGAAGGATATTTTACAGGCTATGTCATCGAGCGTGAAGACAAGTTAATTCGTGTAACAATTTACGCACAAGAAGACAACGAACATATAAAAGATTTTAAAGATATGGCAGCTACAATTAAGTGATATTTCTATATAGAAAAGGCCGATCCCATAGGATAGGCCTTTTTTCTATATAGACTTTCAATCATTCTGATTCTGGGACGGAGATTTTTGGAAATGTCAAATGAAAAACCGTTCCTTTACCTACTTCACTAGTAACTGATATAGAACCGCCATGCTCTTGAATGGTTTTCTTAACAAATGGAAGGCCTAAACCCGTTCCTCCCGGTTTGTTTGTAATAAACGGTAAGAAAATAGTATCAAGTTGTTCTTTTTCCATTCCAATCCCTGTATCAGATATAAAGATATCTATATTACGATGATCACCTTCGCTTATCAAGACAGACAATGTATCATTTGCACTCATGGCTTCCATTGCATTTTTAAGAAGATTAATGAATACTTGTTTAATACGGTTAGGATTTGCTTTAATTAATAATGACCCCGTTGCATTAAATTCGTTCACTAAATGAATTTGATCCAACAATGCTTTAGGGCGAAGCAATATAAGTACGTCTTCTACTAAAACGGATAATGAAAATATCGTGATTTCGTCAACAACTGGTTTTGATAGTGCCAGCATTTCGTTCAATATTTCGTTCATACGTTTGACTTCATCTTGAATGACGTTTACATACATTTGTGCATTTCCGGTTACTTCGTGTTCCAGTAGTTGGAGAAATCCTTGTAACGTTGTCATCGGATTGCGTACTTCATGTGCAATGCTTGCAGCAATTTCTCCAGTCGTGCATAATTGGTCGGAGTGTGCCAGTTGCTCAAATAGACGTTCTTTTTCAGTAATGTCAACAATTCGTAAGACGAACATTTGTGTTCTACAGTCCAATTTCAACATTACTTCTTGGCAACGTTGTATTCCATTATATGTGTAAGACATTTTCACTGTCGAAGATTCTTGTGTTAATGCTTTTAGGATATATTCTTCAAAAGAAAATGAAGAGGTGGGAACCATTAAATTAAAAAGATCTTGTAGATGTAATAATTCATTAGAAATTTGGTCTGGGAACATTTCCGAAAACAAATCATTCGTCGAAATAATATACCCCGATTCATTCACTAGCGCCATTGGGATAGTGGCTGTTAAATAAGCACTTTCATAAAGTTGATGCAATTTGTGATTTTGTTCACCAATTTTTATTGTTAATATCGCCCTTCCGTTATATTGCTGGTATATAATATAACAAGGTTCAAGATTTTTATTCGGCACATGTAAATGACCAGTCAATACAGTTTGATCGGCTATCGTTTCTGTCTTCAACAGAAACAACCGTCTCTCTATTTGTTCAGACAAATTAGGATCAAATATTTCAGATATATGGTGTGGTATGAAATCTTTAGGTATGAGTAATTTAACAGCTTCCGTCATATCAAGTATATCGCCATCTTCATCTAAGACGATCTTAAAAAGCGAACTTTCTAGATAACGATTGATATCTAGTGTATTTAGCACTATAGCAGTACCCCCTCAATGAAATAGCAACTATCAACCACTTACTTGTAAATTTATTCTTATTTGGAAGTGAATTCTGATTGATTCTAATTATGCCATAATGACGTACTTGTTCACATAGGCTTATAGTCTATTTTGTTTTTTTCATCTACTTATATTATTTTCAGATTAGGAGTTTTGTCATGAACATCGTTTTATCTACCTTAAATGCTAAGTATATACATACCAATATCGCAATTCGCTACTTGAAAGCATATGCAGAACCTGAATTCCATTGTGAACTGGATGAATTTACCATTCATGATCCTACACTTTCTATCGTTTCAGAGCTATATCAACATTCTCCAGACGTCGTGGGTTTTAGTGTATATATTTGGAATATAGAAGAAACTATAAAAGTAATCCGTCTGCTGAAACTGACGAGTCCTAAAACCGTTATAGTTTGTGGCGGACCTGAAGTAACGTATGACTATGATCAATGGTTAAAAAGAGTACCGGAAATCGATATTATTGCGATAGGAGAAGGCGAAAAGACATTTAAGGATATTCTTCAAGCGGTCGATGGACAAACTGATCTTTCTTCGGTACAAGGCATTGCATATCGTGCAGAAGGAAAGTTAAAAATTACAGCTCCAGGTCCTAAATTGGATCTTCGTGAACTCCCCTCCCCTTTTCGTTTTACGGAGGATGTTCCACAACTATCAAATCGTGTAATGTACATCGAAACAAGTCGCGGCTGTCCATTCTCTTGTCAATTTTGCCTTTCTTCAATTGAAGTAGGTGTTCGATACTTCAATCGAGACGCTATAAAAGAAGACATTCGCTACTTAATGCAACACGGCGCCAAAACGATTAAATTCGTCGATCGTACATTCAATATTAGTAGAAGTTATGCCATGGAAATGTTCCAGTTCCTAATAGATGAACATCTACCCGGAACTGTCTTTCAATTTGAGATCACAGGCGATATCATGCGACCAGAAGTAATTCAGTTTTTAAATGATAATGCACCTAAAGGCCTATTCCGATTTGAAATTGGCGTCCAATCCACTAATGACTTAACAAATGAATTGGTTAAAAGAAGACAAAACTTCACTAAATTATCCCGAACAGTCACAATGGTAAAAGAAGGCGGAAAAATTGATCAGCATCTTGATTTGATTGCCGGACTCCCTGAAGAAGATTATGCATCTTTCCGTGATACGTTCAACGAAGTATTTGCTTTACGCCCCGAAGAATTACAGTTAGGCTTTTTGAAGCTATTACGTGGAACCGGTTTACGTATCCAAGCCGAGCAATATGGTTATCGTTACATCGACACCGCTCCTTATGAAATTGTATCAAATAATGTGCTGTCTTTTGATGATATGCTGAAGATTAAACAAACAGAAGACATTCTCGAGAAATATTGGAATTCAGGTCGATTCATACACTCTATGGAGTATATTGTCACAGAATTGGTCGATACGCCATTTGACTTTTTCCAATTATTCGGAGCTTATTGGGAGAAGCAAGGCTGGTCACGAATCGGCCATCAGTTCGAAGACTTATTCACCCGCTTGGAACGCTTCCTAGAAGAAATATTAAACATCGATACTTCCATTGCAGAAAGTCTATTGAAGATGGATTATTTACTTCATCAAAAGTTTTTACCAAGAAAGATATGGTGGAATTCCGAGGTGCCCGAAGAAGAGTTAAAAGAGGTCTATCAGTTACTCTTACGTTCTCCACATTTGCTCGGTGATACGTTTGAGTCAAGTAGTTATACTGAACGAACGATTCGAAAGCAAGTTTTCGTCACGAAGACCTCAGCTAAATTGAAAGAAGATCTCTCCATAATTAAAGATCCTGGTTATCTTATTGTCCAATACACGCCAGGTGAAAAAGCACAGCACTATCATCTGTCTGAACAGGTGATAGAAACCGTTTATCCATAATAAAACCGCAGCACGCGAAAATTCGCTTGCTGCGGTTTTATATTTTATATTACCCAATAATAACACGCTCTTGCGGATAATGATAAGGTGTTTTATTCGACTTGCCACCTATCGTGTAGATGAACGATATCAGTCCTACTCGACCGATGAACATGAGTGCCATGATGATCAATTTGCCGGTCACTGATAAATCACCTGTAATACCAAGCGACATACCACACGTTCCGAAGGCGGATGTAATTTCAAATAACAGCGGGATGACAGGTATCCCTGGCTCCGTAAGTAACAGCAACAATAAAGCCGCCAACACCATAAAACATGCTACGAGAATAACCGCGTACGATCGGAATACGTCAATCAGTTTGATTTGGCGTTTAAAAATGTGTATGACGTCATTCCCTCTTGCAAAGTTAATAAGAAATAATAGCGCAATAGCAAAGGTCGTCGTACGGATACCACCGCCTACTGAACTTGGTGAAGCCCCAATAAACATGAGCGCACTGACAAAAATATCTGTTGCTTCACTAAATTGCGTCACATCATAAGTCACGAGGCCTGCCGATCGTGCAGAAACTGAATGGAATAACGCTGTGAAAAACTGCTGGTGCCAGTTCATTCCTTTAAATGAATTAAATGATTCTAGTAACCAAATGGTTAATGTACCTACCAGTAACAGAATCCCGAATGTCGCAGTCGTAATCTTGGTGAAAAGTGAAAAGCGGAAATGTGGTACTTTTTTCGAAAAAAAGCTTTTTACTTCAATCAGTACTGGGAATCCAATCGCACCTAAAATAATTAATATCATGAGGATGAGCTGCACGAAATAATCATCATGATAAGGCACCATCGACGAACCGGTAATGTCAAAACCTGCATTTGTAGTTGCAGACACTGCCATGAACATGCCGTTCAATAGTGCTTCACTAAACGAATTATAAAAACGATAAATATATAACGTTAGAATACCACCACCAATAATCTCGATGGCAACGATAATTTGGATGATTTGACGAATTAATTGAACGACGCCTTGTAATGTGTACTGATTCGTATCAATCATAATCAGTTGTCGCTCTCTCATGCCGATTTTCTTTTTCACAAGTAGCCAGAAAAACGTTCCTAACGACATGATGCCGATACCACCGAGCTGAAGTACGAGCATGATCATGCAAAGGCCGAATACAGAGTAAGTTTCCCCTATACTAATAGGTGACAACCCCGTGACACTCACTGCGCTCACTGCGGTAAATAAACTGTCTATAAAGGCCACCTTCACACCTGGTTTATATACACCTGGCAAATTCAATAAGAGAAAAGAGGACGCAATGGCCAAAAAGTAATAGAAAGCGATAATCTGTGCTGGAGTAAACTTATGAAAAAATTCCCTGGAAAGCCTCATCTTTTTCAAATTCCTTTCATAACGGAAACTTCATTTTCCTACTTTATCAAATCCCTTGGTGAAAAGATAGCTATACACAGAACTTTACACTCTTTATACAATTCTAAACTAAAGTAGCAAAAAAAAGCAGTCTCTTCAATTCACATAGAAGAGACTGTTTTCGTATTATCTATTAGCTTTCACTTTAGATTTTGCCACGGCCAGTAGATATCCGCCGATTGCCAAGATTAACAATACAACCCAGAATGTCGTTTTCCACAATGTAGAGTGTGGGAATGCTTCTGGAATGATTAGGAGTTCAGGATGTGCAAGAGTTAACACAACTAGCTTTACACCTACCCACCCAACAATTAAGAATGCTGCTGTTTCCAATGTTGGATACTTTTCAAGCATTACTACAAATTGTTTCGCTGCAAAACGGATCATGATTAAACCAATCATACCACCTAGTAACATGACAGCGAACTGTCCACCATTGATACCACCGATATGGAAGTTACCTAACTCAGGTAACGTTACCGCAAGTGCAACAGCGGCAAGCATAGAGTCCAATGCGAATGCGATATCAGCAAGTTCCACTTTTAATACGGTCATCCAGAACCCAGATTGTTTTTTAGGCTTTTTATTCGGATGCCCTTCTGGTTTATGGGTAATTTTATCATATATACTTTTACCGGATATAAACAATAAGTACATGGCACCGATTGCTTGGATCTCCCAGAACTTCACTAAAAACGTAATCATAAAAAGTGCGGTGAATCTGAAGACGAATGCCCCTAATAAACCGTAAAATAGTGCTTTCTTTTGTTGGGGTTTCGGTAAGTGTTTGACCATTACAGCCATTACTACTGCGTTGTCTGTTGCTAATAGGCCCTCGAGTACGATTAGTACTAAGAGTACCCATGCATATTCTAATAAAATCGGATCCAACATAATGCCTCCTTGTTTTCTACAAAATAAAGAGACCCCCACCTAATAAAATAGGCAAAGGTCTCGCTAAGTCGGAATTTCACGTTCAAAATCCAGCTATCATAACCGATGACCATTGTGGCAGTCACGTATTGACGATTATGAAATAGGTTTCCCTATAGCTACTCCCCTTTGACATTGCGTCAAAAGTTATTAAGATATCAGATACTGTTAAAGTATTATAACATGATAACTTTGATTTGCAAATGATTAAAATGACGCCGCCGTACTATTAAATTAAATGTGCATAACTAGTATGAAGTAAAGTCAGTTGCATCGTTAAGCTACTCCCTATTTTACAGATCACTCATACTACTATACTTTCCTATCGCACCGTTTATTCTACACAATGTTAAAAGCCGGCAAATGAAAGTTCCATCTGCCGGCAATATGCATTACTTGGTCTCTCTTACAGTTACAGTTTCCGTTACTGTCACGGTTACAGTTTCTGTTACTTTGACAGGTTGATCTACCGTTACTGCTTGTTCTCTGTTAGGCGTATTCCTACCTCGACGCGTCTCCCGGTCCAACAAACTGTAAATGATCGGAACAATATACAACGTCAGGAACGTGGAACTAATCAATCCGCCAATTACTGCAATCCCCATTGGTTGATTCAACTCAGAACCTTCACCTAAGCCCAGCGCTAATGGTAGTAAGCCCAATATAGTGGTGAGGGCTGTCATAAGGATCGGACGCACACGATCACGTACAGACGACATGATAGCGTCGTACGAACTGAGTCCTGCTTCTTTACGCTGGTTGATATAATCAACCAACACAATTCCGTTGTTGACCACAATCCCCACCAATATGAGAAGACCTATGACTGCCGTTACACTGACTGGTGTATTCGTGAAGAATAACGCTAACGCTACACCGATTAGCATAAGGGGTACGGAGAACATGATAACGAATGGATATTTGAACGATTCAAACTGTGCAGCCATTACGATATATACTAATACCACTGCCAGTATAATTGCCAATAGCATATCGTCAATCGCATTTTCAAATAGTTCGCGATCTCCCCCGTATGAAAGTTCCACTTCACTTGGTAGGTCTAGATCCTCTACCATATCATTTACCTTTTTCGTCATATCTCCTAATGATTCACTGGATAGATATTTCACAGTAAATGCAATGGAGTGTGCCTGATCTACGCGTACAATCGTTGCAGGACCTTCTGCGATTTCCACATCCGCTACGTCTTTCAACTTAACAAATGTATCTAGCGGGGTTTTTAACTCCAATTCCTTTAACTTATCTACACTATTGCGGAAACGTTCATCATAGCTAACGTTAACTCCAACTACTTCGCCTGTTTTCTCGAAGACGATTTGTGAAGCAGAGACACCTCGCGTAACGTCACTAACCGTTTGCGCTATTTGATAAGGAGCTAATCCGACTTCTGAAGCTTTTTCACGATCTACTTCAATTTTTATTTCCTCTACCGTATCCACTAAATCATTTGTGACTTCAGTCACAGTATCCATCTCACGCAACTTCTCATCAATTTGTGACACTGCTTTACTTAAACGTTCTTCATTCGTATCGTTTAAGGAGAATGCTAACGTATTCGGACTCGAACCAGCAGCAGTCTGCAAGTTGAAACTAATTTCTGCGTCATCACCGATTTCGTCTTCTACGATCGGTTGTACTTTGTCTACGAATTCAAAGACAGAGCGGTCACGGTCATCTAATGGTATAAGTTTCACATACACTTCCGCCATATTACTCTCTGATCCACCCTGGGCCATACTTTGTTGGGTTCCGCCCACTAGACTGACATACACTTCGACGTCGTCTTGTTTCTTCATCTCTTCTTCAATTCGTTCTACTACATCGTTTGTCGCATCCAATGAAGCACCGTTTGGTAACTTAACATTGATGCTGAAAGATCCTTCATCCGTAGCAGGTAGGAATTCCGTTCCTACTTTTAGAATTCCGAATACACTTCCTACAAGTAAAGCAGTTGTGATTAGTAACACAAGTAGACGATGGCTCAAAGCCCACTTGACAGAGTTTTCGAATCTCTGATTTTTCTTTACACGATTCTTTTTCTCAAGCATTTCTTCAGTAGGCGTCTTCAATAAACGACTCGCAAGCATTGGTACGACAGTCAATGCAACGACTAGTGATGCAAATAAACTGAATGAAATCGTTAACGCGAACTCGGTGAAGATTTGACCAATGATTCCCGTAATAAAGATAATCGGTACAAATACAGCGAGAGTAGTTAACGTAGAAGCGGTTATAGCTCCGCCCACTTCCTTGGACCCATCTTTTGCTGCTTCCGTTGGAGTTTTCCCCATTGCTAAATGTCGCTCAATATTCTCTATTACGACAATGGCATTATCAACTAACATACCAATTCCTAATGCAAGAGCACCAAGTGTCATGATATTTAACGAGAAGTCTGAGAAATACATAAGGACAAACGTAACAATTACTGAATAAGGAATCGCTACCCCAATGATAATCGGACTTTTAATTCCACGTAAGAAGACAAATAATACGAGCATTGCGAACAAGCCACCGAGAATTAGTGACTGACCAATATTGCCGATTGCAAGCTGTACATAGTCCCCTTGGTCAAAAATAACATCAGATTCAATATCTTTGTATGCGTCTTTCTCCAATAACGTATCCAATGATTTTTTAAACTCTTTAGATACAGTGGCAGTATTCGCTCCTGATTCTTGAAGTACAGACAATAATACGGCCTGCTCATCATTAGCCCGTGTTTCCGTTTGTACTTTCGGCTCCAACAATGCTACATCCGCCACGTCAGAGACGTTGATCATGTCACCTGTCTTGGGATTAGCACCTATTTGGATACTTCGTACATCCGAGATGTTTTGAACTGTACTTAAGATTCTCGTAGTCAACTTTCTTCCATCACTCGTGTCAATCGGATCACCCGGCATAGATACATTACTAGCTTGTATTGCCTGCACGACATCTGATTGCGCTAAACCAAATTCTTTTAATTTATCGGGATCTAAAATAACTTGAACGTCTTCAATGATCTTACCTGACACGTTCACACTGGCTACACCTTCAATACGGCGTAATTCTTTCTCCAGCTCTTCTGCAATCTTCCGGATATTCGTATCTTTATCGACGGAACGTAAAGATAATTGAATGACTGGGAATTGAGATGGATCAAACTTCATGAAACGCGGTTTATTAGCACCATCGGGCACTTCTACTTGATCAATCCGTTGGAGGATATCCATTTGAACATCATCAATCGAAGAATCCCAATCAAATTGCAGGAATACTAAGTTGGCTCCTTCTTGGGAAGAAGTCTGCATGGACTTTAATCCAGGTGCTGTTGATAAACTTTCTTCCAACGGCTTGGTGATTTTCTCGCTCACTTCCGTTGGTGAAGCGCCCGGATAATTCGTAACAACTACCGCTACAGGCGGATTTAGGTCAGGAATTAGTGTAACGGGAATTTTAAAGAAAGATACTGCACCTAAAATAATGACGAGAAACATAGTGACTAACGTAAAAACGGGTCGTTTGACTGAAAAACTACTAATCTTCATTGATCTATTCCTCTCTTTACTCAGCGCTCTAGCTGGAGAAACTTGTTCATCTTTCCACCATAACACCTGAATAGCTTACTTTCACCGTAATATGCTCGAATATTAATGAATAAACACAAAAATTATTCACAATTTTAACAAATAACCCGGAAGGATTACAATGAATCCGACCGGGTTATTTGTTTTATAATTTATAATTGGTTATACAGCTTGATATCTGGGAATTTATCTTGGAACCAGCGCATCGCAAAATCGTTTTCGAACAAGAAAACTTTGTGATCATGTCGATCTTTTACGAGTAATGCCCGTTGTCCTGCCATTGACTCTTTTACATCTTCTTCGTTTTCAATCCAGCGTGCTACTTTGGATCCCATTGTCTCCATCTGAACTTCTACATGGTATTCCGCTTTCATACGATGTTCAAAAACTTCGAATTGAAGTTGCCCTACTGCACCGAGAATGACTTCTTCTGTATGCAATGTTTTGTAATATTGAATGGCTCCTTCTTGTACAAGCTGTAAAATCCCTTTGTGGAACTGTTTGGATTTCATCACGTTTTTAGCATTTACTCTAACGAATAGCTCGGGAGTAAATTGAGGAAGTGCTTCAAATTGGAAATTCGCTTTACCACTGATGACCGTATCACCAATTTGATAGTTACCCGTGTCATATAACCCAATGATATCGCCTGCTACTGCCTGATTGACAGTCTCTCGATCATCTGCAAGGAATTGAGTCGTTTGTGTTAACTTGAAGTTTTTGGAAAGACGTGGAACCGTTACCGTCATGCCACGCTCAAACTCGCCTGATACGATCCGAACAAACGCAATCCGATCACGATGCGCTGGATTCATGTTCGCTTGTATTTTGAAGATGAAGCCTGAAAAAACTTCAGACTCAGGATCTACGTATTCAGCATCTTTCGTTAACCTAGGTTGAGGTTCAGGTGCGAACTGTAAAAATGTTTCAAGAAATGTCTGAACCCCAAAGTTAGTCAACGCACTACCGAAGAAGACAGGTGTTAAATCGCCTTTAGCGATACGTTCTTCATCGAAGTCGTTTCCAGCTTCATTTAATAGCATGACATCTTCTAGTGCCTGCTTATAATAAGAAGTCTCTTTCATCGAGTGTTCTACTGCAAGCTCGCCTTCTTCGTCGATTGGGAGGAAACGTTCTTCATCTGCATTTGGACGCGCCAGCTCTATACGTTCATTAAAGCGATCGTAAATACCTAGGAACTCTTTTCCCATACCAATCGGCCAATTCATTGCGTAAGATTGGATTTCTAAAACTTCTTCTAATTCTTCCATTAGCTCCAATGGCTCTTTACCTTGTCTATCCATTTTATTGATAAATGTGAAGATGGGAATTCCACGCATTTTACATACTTTGAACAATTTGATTGTCTGGGGCTCGATTCCTTTCGCCGAATCGACCATCATGACAGCAGCATCCACTGCCATTAATGTTCTATACGTATCTTCACTGAAGTCTTCGTGTCCTGGTGTATCCAAAATATTGACACGTTTGCCTGCATAGTCAAATTGTAAAACGGAAGAAGTTACAGATATTCCACGTTGTTTTTCAATTTCCATCCAGTCAGACGTAGCGAACTTTCCTGATTTCTTTCCTTTAACTGTTCCTGCATCGCGAATCGCTCCGCCAAAATATAGTAACTTTTCAGTAATGGTCGTTTTACCGGCATCGGGGTGAGAAATAATCGCAAATGTTCGTCGCGAAGTAATTTCATCATGTTTATTCTTTTGCATCAATCGTACTCTCCTTTTGCTTACGTTTTCTATCATAGAGAGAATAGGGATGCATTTCAATGGTTTTCATTGAATTGACTAAAAAACTATAAACTCTCAAATCCAAACTGTACTTCATTTATTGATGGGTGTATCGCCGAACTTTTTAGCTGCTTCAAGAAGTGCAATAGTTGCATCCGAATGCGCATATTTCGTGTTGCCGATAATTTGAAAATCTTCATGACCTTTTCCCGCAAATATAATGATGTCTCCCGCATTCGCTTGCATAATAGTATGACGTACTGCTTCTTCTCTATCTCCTATACATGCGTACTGATTATGCGGCATAGTAGCACTGAGTTCCGATAGGATGGACTCATATGGCTCATCACGTGGATCATCTGTCGTAAAGACGACATAATCTGCCGCTGCCGCTTTTTCTCCCATGATCGGACGCTTAAGACGATCCCGATTGCCTCCCGTTCCTATTAAGAATAGAAGACGGTTACCATCCTTTTTTAATGGTTGTACTGTAGCAATCGCTTTTTCAATTGCATCGGGCGAATGTGCATAATCAATGAAAATGGTCAGTGGTAGAGAGGTTTCTACTTTTTCCAGACGGCCTTTCACTGTCGATACATTCGCTAGTAATGGCAAAATATCTGCTGTCGGCATTCCTTTAGCATATAACGCTGCAATGGCGGCCAAGGAATTATAGACGTTAAACTCTCCTATCAACGGCATTTTAACGAGGAACGTTCCATCCGGTGCTTGCAATTCGAATTTCGTAAAGTTCGACTGCATTTCAATCGCTGTTGCTTGGAATGAAGACTTCACGTGAATACCGTATGTGTAAATTGGGAAAGAAGTCATTTCGATCATTTTACTGCTCCACGGATCATCCGCATTGATGATGGCAAATTTTTGTTGATCAAGTTGCTGACCCAGTTGAGCAAACAGTAAACCTTTCGCTGCACTGTAATTCTCCATCGTTTTATGATAATCCAAATGATCATGTGTTAAGTTAGTGAAAATCGCGATATCAAATTCCGTTCCTGCCAGTCGTCCTTCAACTAATCCGTGTGAAGAAACTTCCATGATCATCGATTCGCAACCTTCATTGGCCGCTTGCGCAATCATTTGCTGTGTAGTCAAAACATCAGTCGTTGTATTTTCCGTTTCATAGAGGATGTCGTTTAATTTAAAACCAATCGTACCTGAAACGGCTGTTTTTTCATCATTCTGTCGTAGCATATCATGAATGATATTGCCGACACTCGTTTTTCCATTAGTTCCAGTAACCCCGATCATTGTCATTCTCTTCGAAGGATACTGATAGTACTTAGATGCCAATAACTCAATCGCTTTTGATGTGTTTTCTACATACACAACCGCTGTACGGTCTTCATCTATCATAATAGGCTCTGATGCGATAATAACTCGTGCGCCACTCATCAATGCACTTTTGACGAATTGATGACCGTTCACTGTATAGCCTTTCAAACAAACAAATACTCCTCCATCTTGAACTGCTCTTGAGTCCACTGCCACGTCTGTCACATTTTCCGGCAATGTTCCTTTTATTGTTTTTACAGGGAGTACGGATAATAATTCTTTCGTGTTCATATGGGTTCCTCCAATATGTTGGTGAATAACTCTTGTAATTATAACAAATAAGCGAATCGTAATTCAAAAAGGCTTTTTATTTTGGAAAATAAAGTGTTATATACTTTATCTATTATTCCTATCATACCCGTCTTTTCTTATCACATCCAGCCTGGACTATAGAATGAAATTTCTATTAAATGCCGCTAAATTGCTTAAAAATTATTGTTCACCACAAAGGCACTTTGCTGGTCAACAGCCAGCAAAGCGCGTGGTCAAAAGTTTGGATTTCCCTACCGTTAGCGAATGAACCGTTTTACTAATGATAATTTTCCTTTGTATGGAGGAAATGCTATAGGCACCGATACCGCAGTACTCTTTTTCATCATCGATTTCGAATGGGAGAATGTTTCAAAGCTTGCTTTTCCATGGTATTGATTTATTCCAGAAGGTCCTACTCCACCAAATGGTAAATGAATATTGGCAACATGTGAGATGGTGTCATTGATGCAACCACCGCCAAATGGTAAAACTTCGATGAAATGATTAGCTGCTTCATCGTTCTCTGTGAATAGGTATGCTGCTAGTGGTTTTGGCAACATGCTAATTTGTTGAATTGCAACACCTAAATTATCATACGGAAGGACTGGCAAGATCGGGCCAAATAACTCCTCTTGCATACTTGCGCTATTCCAATCCGAAAGCGCTAAAATCGTCGGCTCGATGTATTTATCCGCAGCGTCTGTCTTTCCGCCTTCTACGATATATGCTTGATCTTGATCTAATATTTTCGCTAATCGATCGAAATGACGATCCGCAATGATGCGACCGTAGTCAGCACTCTTCTGTGCGTCTTTCCCGTAATAGCGTTGGATCGCACTCTTCATTTCATTTAATAATTCATCGTAAATCGAAACGTCAGCTAGCACATAGTCGGGTGCTACACACGTTTGACCTGCATTCATATACTTACCCCAAACGATTTTCTCCGCTGCTTTTTTGATATCCGCAGTATGGTCAACAACGGCTGGACTTTTCCCGCCTAACTCTAGTGTCAATGGAGTCAATCTCTCCGCACAAGCTTTCATGACAATTTTCCCTACTTTTGCACTTCCGGTAAAGAATACATAATCAAATGGTGCGCCAAGTAACAGTTGCGTTTCTTCTTTGTGACCATGCACAACGGATACATACTCCACCGGAAATACACTTGCAATGATTTTGTCTACGACAGCAGCTGTATGCAATGCATCTTCCGAAGGTTTTAACACTGTACAGTTCCCTGCTGCGATCGAACCTATTAACGGATCAATCAATAGTTGGAACGGATAGTTGAATGGTCCGATAATCAATACGGTGCCATATGGTTCTTTTACGATAAAGCTCGTCGCTGGTTGTAAATGGAGTGGTGTCTTCACCTTTTCAGGCTCTGCCCATTCTTCCAAGTGATGCATCATATGAGTAATACTAGATAACACGAAGCCTATTTCTGACACATACGCTTCGAGCGGAGGTTTGTGTAGGTCTTTATGCAATGCATCCGAGATTTCTTTTTCGTGCTTTTGAATCGCTTTATACAGTTTTTCCAACATCATTTTTCGGAATGAAATACTACGCGTCACTCCTGATACATAATATTGTTTCTGTTTGTTCATAATCATTTCAAGTTCTAGACCGGTCATTGCCAAATTATCCACACTCCTCATAATTATTCTTATTATCAGTCTACCATTTTATTCAATAGAAAAAACTTCAGACGATTGATTCGACTGAAGTTTCTATATAAGTTTAACTTAAGAAGTAATCATCTCATGGGAACCGTTGATTTCCGTTCCAGGCGGACGCGTTCCGCGGGCACGGCCTCAATCTCCTCGTCCGCTACGTGCAAAGACGTGCTCCTAACGCTTCGCTTTTACTCGCAAAAACCGTTCTTCGTTACGGCTTTCGCTACCTGCGGGGCTTTCAGCTCGTGCTGTTCCCGCTGGAGTCGCCGCCTTCCTCTCCAATCAACTTAGTGTATTCTAAAATCTTTAATTCAATTTATATACTTATATTTTATTTTTCATAAGTCGCAATGAATTTAATACTACAATGACAGTTGCACCCATATCCGACATGACTGCCATCCATAATGTCAACCAGCCTGGAATAATAAGAAGCAGTGCAATCACTTTTAAACCAAGTGCGATCGAAATATTTTGGAGAATGATTTGTTTAGTGCGTGAGCTTAATTTAATTGTATATGGAAGTTTCTCCAAGTCGTCTGCCATCAAGGCGATATCCGCCGTTTCAAGTGCAGTATCTGTTCCCGCACCACCCATCGCAATACCGATATTTGCGGTAGCTAATGCCGGCGCGTCGTTCACTCCGTCACCCACCATCGCCACTTTACCGTATTGACTCAACGATTTAATCATTTCGACTTTTTGATCAGGTAATAATTCTGCTTTGACTTCTGTTAAGCCGAGTTGCGCTCCAATTGCTAAAGCGGTCGATTGGTTATCCCCTGTTAGCATCACTGTTTTCTTGCCCATCTCATGAAGCTTCTGGATTACATTCAAGCTACTTTTACGAACTTGGTCAGCAACCGCTATAATTCCTTCTAGACCTGTTTCTGACCAGACGAGCATAACTGTTTTGCCTTGTTTCTGTAATGTAAGAATCTGCTGTTCAATGGATTCTTCCACTGTGTTCATTTCCCTGAATAATTTAGGGCTGCCAACATGCACCAAATGCTCTCCAATCATAGCTTTTGCACCTTTGCCTGTAATAGATTGGAATTGATGTACCGGTAGTAATCCAAGCGGTAATTTCTTCGCTGCTCGCATAATCGATGAAGCTAATGGGTGTTGGGAGAACTTCTCGATAGAAGCTGCTCTTTGCACGATTTGATCTTCAGTCAATGAAGAAACTGTCACGACATCTGTTACTTCGGGACGCCCTTCAGTCAACGTACCTGTTTTATCGAAGGCCACGACTTTGATTTGTCCTGTCTCTTCTAAATGAATGCCGCCTTTGATCAACACACCGTTACGTGCAGCGTTTCCAATGGCTGTAACGATCGCAATAGGTGTTGAAATGACTAGAGCGCAAGGACAACCAACTACTAATACGACAAGACCTTTATAGAACCATTCACCCCATACTCCACCCATTAAAAGTGGTGGTATGATCATAATCAGTAAAGAAATAACTAAAATAGCTGGTGTATAGAATCTCGCAAAGCGATCGACAAATTGTTGTGTCGGTGCTTTTTCCGCCTGTGCTTCTTCGACCAAGTGAATGATTTTGGCAATGGTAGTATCTTCAGCAAGCTTCGTCACACGGACGTGCATTGCGCCTTCTTCATTCAAAGTCCCTGCAAACACTTCGTCTCCAAGCACTTTATGGACAGGCACAGACTCACCAGTGATGGCGGCTTGGTTAACCGATGAATCACCTTGAATCACTTCGCCATCCATCGCAATCTTTTGTCCCGGTTTAATCAAAATCACATCATCAATACGTAAATCTCCCACATCTACTTCAAATTCATTATTCCCGCGAAGTACAGTGGCCGTCGTAGGGGCAATTTCAATGAGTGAGGTAATGGAATTTCTGGCTTTATCAATCGAGTAACTTTCCAATGCTTCACTGACGGAGAAGAGGAAGACCACGACCGCCCCTTCCGCCCAGTCACCAATGAGTGCAGCCCCAATGACTGCGATGGTCATCAATGTAGACATATCAAATTCAAGTTTGAAAAGATTCGTTAATCCTTCCTTCATCAAACTGAATCCACCGATTATAATGGCAGAGAGAAACAGAGCGATCGATAGCCAATTATTATCACCATTCGCGGTAGATACCGCATACCCTGCTAGCAATAAAACTAACGAAGCCATAGTCGTTTGATTTTCACGTTTTTTCCAAAAAGGAGTATGCTGTTTAATAATCCGCTGTTTTTCAGGGAACACTTTAATACCGTCAAATGCACCCGCTTCTTCTAATTGTACAATAGAAGCATTTCCCGCCACCGTTAATTTGGAAGCGCCAAAGTTTAACTGTACATCTTCCACAGTATCAATTTGTCGGACATTTTTCTCGAATTTCGCAGCACAACTTGTGCATGATAAATTTTGCAGGCGATAGACATTTTTCTCTGAAGCCATGTGATCAGTCCCCTCGAAAAATCGTTCATTTTAACAAATTAATCATTCAATCGTTCGTTTGATTGTTTAATTTAGTATATGCAATTCTAGATATTTTGTCAATTTCTTCATTCAAATGATTATTTGAATGAATGACGTGAAAAAGCAGTTCCTTAGATAATCCAAGGAACTGCAAAATGAACGGTTTATTATTTTGAGCGCGTAATGAAGATCTGAGGTATTTCTGCTTCAAATCGGACTAATTCTCCTGTACGTGGATGTAGAAAAGACAGAGCTGTGGCATGAAGTCCCACTCTGCGCAAAGGGTTACCTGTAGCACCATACTTTTTGTCACCTATCACTGGATGACCCAATTCTTCCATATGCACACGGATTTGGTTTTTCCGACCCGTTTCTAGAAGTACTTCTAGCAATGAGCAATCTTTATTCGCTTGTACTCTTCTATAATGTGTAATGGCATGCTGGCCGCCATTATCAGTTGGGTTTGAATATACTCTAAACGCACTATTTTCGGTTAACCAAGACGAAATAGTCCCTGATTCTGTTCGTACTTTTCCTTCGACAAGCGCAGTATACAAACGTTCCTTTACCGATTCATTCCATGTACTTTGCAAAGCTTTCTGGGTTTCTTCATTTTTGGCAAACATCATCACACCTGATGTATCTCGATCCAGACGGTGCACAACAAAAATTCGGTTTTCAGGATGGCTCCTCTTCACGTACTTTGTGATTTCTCTATAGGCTGTCTGATCTTTTTCTTTTTCAGAAGCTACAGAAAGAATACCCGCTTCTTTATTGATCACGATGATATCGTCATCTTCATGGAGAATAGATACACCGACTAACTTCGAGACATTTATAGCTGTTTTATTACTTTGTATTTCCACCTTTTGTCCAGGCGCTAACGGCTGATTATGTTTGGTTGTCATTTGACCATCCACCATAACTTGACCACGCGTAAGAATGGATTTTACCGAATTTCTACTGCTTTTTGACATTACCTTCAATAAGTATGGCAATAACTCTATCGGTTGTTCCACTGTATATTCTTTTACATTAGATGTTACTTGTTTTCTTTTCATTATATGTTAGCCTCCTGCTTATTTAAATAGGTACTCGCATGATAAGTATACACCGCTTGACGGGTGGTGCGCTCGAATATCATTTGACAGTAATTGCGAAAAATAAATCTAGACATAAAAAAAACAGCCCCTAGACATTCGGTCTAATAGGACTGCTTATTGTTATAAACCGTGTTCCTACGGTAAATAACTTAGGTTTGGCACCTATGACTCCGACTGGGCTCGAACCAGCGACCTCCACCCTGTCAAGGTGGCGCTCTCCCAGCTGAGCTACGGAATCGATCTTACTAGGATGTGCGTTTTGAAGTGAGCCAGTTAGGCTCTCAAGCACAAATACTATAATAGCATTTTCTTTCCTAGTTGTAAACAACGAAATTAAAAATCGATAATTTTTCTATGCTATCAGAAAAATTACCGATTTTTATGGAAGTTCATTACATTATTCAGAGACGCTTCTCCTTTCACTTACTGCATGGGGTTTAATTGTTCTTCAACTGATTCATTCTCAAAATATAAAAACTCTTCATGATCCAGCTCACTCATACGTTCTTTGTTAAAACCATGTGCCAAATGCCCTTCAAATACGTTTTCCCACCATGTCTCTTGTGTATTCATAGTATGTTCTCTCCTTTTTGATTTGATTGGTTTCTGTACCGATCTATATATTTTATTCGTTATGACTTATTCGCTTATATGTAGTATATACAGAACCCGCGTTGGTAAAACTGCGTAATTAGTCCAAAATAATTCGATTCACTTTTAGTCCTTCGGCTTCTTGACTTTTATTTTGTCATGTGTTCCGAAATTTATTTTCCTTAGGAAACCCTTGTACATCCTAGACTCGTCCTCTAGTAAAAAATCTATTTACTCTAGTTCTTTTCACTCAACTAGAATAGTAAATAACAAAAAACATATATATTCTCTGAAAATTCTTTTTTCATTAGTAAAATAAAAGACTTGCAAGCTCAGTTTCAAGCCGACAAGTCTTTTAAAAGCTATTTAATTTGAAGCGAATGTAGGCGTATTATTTTTCTTATTCCCCATCCACTGGGACACCAGTAAGATAGTGAATAATACTAAACCGATAATATCTGTAATAGTTTCTGGGTAGATTAACAACATACCTGTACATATCGTGATAATTCGTAGAAGCCAGTTCAGTTTACTATACCAGAAGCCAATTATGCCTGCCCCGATTGCAACCATACCGATAATGGCGGTCACAGTCACCCATACAATCTCCGTAATACTCGAGTCGAGCATCAGCATAGCCGGATTAAAGACGAACATATATGGAATGATGAAGGCAGCAATCGCTAGTTTTGCAGACGTGACACCCGTTTTGATCGGATCTCCGCCAGAAATACCCGAAGCTGCAAAGGCAGCTAATGCAACAGGCGGTGTGATATCCGCAATGATACCAAAGTAAAATACGAATAAGTGGGCAGATACCGCCACTACAATCGGCACAGCGGCACCTGTAGGCTCATCCATCATCAATAGCGTAATGATGGCAGGTGCTGCGATTGTAGATGTAATAACATAGTTTGCTGTCGTTGGAGAACCCATCCCCAAAATAATCGCTGCAAACATCGTGAAAATCAATGTGAGCAAGATGTTACCGCCAGCTGCTGAGATCAGGCCCGTTGCCAAGCTGAGCCCGAGACCCGTCTTGACGACAACACCGACAATAATACCTGCACAAGCAGTCGCTGCTGCTACAGCTAATGCTGTACGAGCACCGTCTACTAATGCATCAATCATATCTTTAAATCCAATTCTTGTTTCTTTACTGATTGCACTCACTGCAATGGTTAGCACGATACCGAGTAATGCCGCTTTCATCGTTGGAATACCCACCAAGAGGAAAACGATAATACCTATAATCGGTAGTAATAAATAAATCTTTTTCAGCGTTTCTTTTCGATTAGGAATTTGCGACGCATCCATTCCTTGCAAACCAACACGCTTTGCTTCGAAATGAGTCATGATCCAAATTCCAGTGAAGTACAGCAATGCAGGGATAGCTGCCGCTTTGGCAATTTCCCAATAGGTAACGCCGCCGATGAATTCAACCATCAGGAATGCAGCGGCCCCCATAATCGGTGGCATAATCTGACCACCTGTAGACGCGGCTGCCTCTACTCCGCCTGCGAATTCTTTTCGATAACCTAACTTCTTCATCATCGGAATCGTGTATGAACCGGATCCAACAACATTTGCTACGGAACTACCTGAAATTGTACCTTGCAAAGCACTTGAGAAAATGGCGACTTTTGCTGGTCCACCAGTCAAACGTCCCGCCAATACTACTGCCAAGTCATTGAAGTAATTACCAACGCCAGTCTTCACTAAGAACGCTCCAAACAACAAGAAGACGAATATGAAGGTCGCGGATACACTAATTGGCGTACCGAGGATCCCGTCCGTTGTAAAGAACATTAGTTGAACGAGATTTTCTACACTTTGCCCTCTATGTGCAAGGAACCCTGGGAAATACGGTCCAAAGAACGCATACACCAAAAACACTACTGAAATGATCGTGATCGGCATTCCTACCGCACGTCTCGCTGCCTCTAGTGTCAGTAAAACCGCTAAAATACCGATAACTAAATCGAGATCGGATACGCGTCCCACACGAAATACTAGCTCGTCGATAAATAGCGGCCAGTATAAACCAACTGCTACCGCCAATAAAGATAGAATAATATCATAAAACGGTACTTTGTCACGACGCACACCAATTTTCTTTCTAGCAGGGAACAACAGGAAAATAAGGGATAAAGCAAATCCTAAGTGAATAGATCGCTGAATTTGAGCTGTAAATGGTTTACCAATGGCCGTATATAACTGGAAAATTGAAAAAGCCAATAAACCGAAAAATACAATCTTGCCAATAAGGCCTTTTAGATCTCTTGTATTAGATTCTGGGTCGTACTTTTGAAGAATTTCGAGTTGCTCTTGTTCAGAAAGCGTACCCATTTCTTCATTGGAGATGGCGGGAATATCTTTTTCCCGATGTTTATTGTTTTCCATTTAATCTGACTCCTTTAAACATCTTATAATTTGACACCTTTGCCACATGAAATTCATAAGAATGCCCCTTTTGAAGAAATTCTTTTAGATGATAATCTTGTTGCTCATATCGCAAAAACAGATCTGTATTCACCCTACCTACATAGAGAATAAACGAATCGATCACGCGGTTTTCGAATGTAAGCGTATAAACACCATCTTCTACTTGCAGTGCTTCACCTTCTTCTGCATAACCTGGCAGTCCGATGGCTACGTCTTCATACTGCATAAATTCGAAACGGAGCTTTCCATTGTCAGTAATGCGATATTGCTCCTTCACATTGGACAAATGGATCGAGTGAATATAGTGTATTTGAAAATTTCGATTCTCGTGTAATGGAAGATAATAAGCTTTTGGCTGTTCGCTCCGAACCTCTTCAAGTATGATCATTTGTTTATATGGATAAAACCATACGATCACCATTACAATTCCTATTAGAAATGTCAGCAGAAGAACGATTTTTCGTAATTTCATCCGCTTAATCCTTTCTGTTCCCTTACTTGCAATCAGCATAGTAATTTATGTATTCAGCCAATTGTTTTTAAAAAATTAAGAATGGGACGGACAAAGCTTTCGCTTTACCGTCCCTCATGATCCTATCAGATGACTTACTCAGTTTATTAGTTCACTTCGTCAAAGTACTTCTGTGCACCTAGGTGTACAGGAATACCAATTCCATTCAAACCGTTTTCTGCTTTAATCAAAGCACCTTTAGCATGTTGGATTTTCGAAGCGTTTTCATAAATTGCCTTTGTGATCTGGTAACCAAGTTCTTCAGAAATATCGTTCTGCATAACAAGCATTGCACCTACTGATACTGCAGGTGTCTCTACTTCAGAACCATAAGTTCCGGCAGGGATTATTTCTTTAGTATAATACGGATATTTCTCGATTAATTCGTCAGCTTTGTCGTCTTCTACTGGAATAATGAAAACTTCTGAAGTAGCGTTTAGACCTTCAACAGCACCTGTTGGCGTTCCAGCTGTAATGAATGCTGCGTCTATTTGTCCAGCTTGTAGACTTTCTTGTGACTCACCGAAGTCCAAGTTTTGTGCTTTAATATCGCTTAAAGCTAAACCATGGATTTCAAGCAATTGCTCAGCGTTAGCAGCTGTTCCTGAACCTGGCGCTCCTATCGAAATGCTTTTGCCTTTTAGATCTTCAAATGTCTTGATATTGTTTTTCTTCAACGTAACCAATTGAACTGTTTCCGGATAAAGTGCACCAATAGCAGATACTTCGTCGATTACATCTCCGTCAAACATCATTTCACCTTTAGAAGCGTAATATGCAATGTCTGTTTGTACGAATGCAATGTTTGCATCTCCATCTTTAAGCGCTGTCATGTTCGCAGCAGATGCTTGAGATACTTCAGCAGTCGTTTTGATTCCTGTCTCTTCAGTAATGAATTCAGCAAAAGATCCACCTAGTGGATAATAAGTTCCTTGTGTTCCCCCAGTAAGTAAACTCAAGAACTTGTAGTCTTGCTCTGTCTTACCGTCATCTTTGTTTCCGTCTGCATCTTTGTTCCCGTCAGCTTTTTCGTCGGTACCGCAAGCCGCGAGCACAAGAAGCGCGAGCATGGAAACTAACGCCAGTAGGCGAATTGAGTTTTTCTTCATGTGACCATCTCCCCTTTACATTTTGTAGTCATAGACACTACCATTCTACCATGAAAGCGCTTTAACTTGTCAATATAATATTAAATTATATATTATCGCATGTTCCATTTAAGCTATTCACCCTCGTCTATATAGCTTTTATCAGGTATTGCCAAACACCTACCCAACTGCTGTGGTAGGTGTAGTGGGTATAATGAACTCTCACCGCCAGCAAAACCACAAACTCCTAACAGAACTGCAATCCGGTACGCACCCGACAACTTCATTTAAAACAAAAAACTGCCGCTAGACATGATGATCTAGAGCAGTTCGATTCGGTTATGATCTCTTGCCATTTTGTACATCTTTAAACGTTAGACCCGCTTCTTTCAAATCGCGCGTTCTATGCGCAATTCTAGATGCCGCACACGCCGCTACACTGGCCACTAAATCATCTAAGAACGTATGGATACCAATTCCTTTTTTTGTATCCAATTCGTTGATGATACCGACTTTGTTTTTGTCTAAGTGACCGAATGTAGTAACTGCGATTGAACCATACGTGTAGACCGCACCTAACGCGATCGTTTCATCCACCCCAAATAAGCCTTCATCTGATTCAACAATTTGCTGAAGTGGTTGCGATAACTGACCTCGTTCAGCGATTTCATCCAATTCCACCCCGACCAATATTGCGTGTTGCAATTCACGTTTGCGAAGAACACTTTCTACAGAGTCGATACATTGTTCCAGTGACAATCCTTTGTTATAAGGCACTTGCAATTCATAAACAATTTTTGCAATATCTTCAATCTTAACCCCACGGCGAATCAACGCGTCTTTTGTTGCAGCTGTCACAACGTCCGAATGAACAATATTCTTACCTTCATCCATACTATTTCCCCTCTCTCTCTTCATAAGCAATAGTTTTCACTAGCTTTACACTGTTATTTATCGGTATGATATTTAGTAAGTGTACATTAATTATGGAGGTCCTACAAAATGAATCCAGGAAAAATTGAAGAAGTCCGTTTTTACAGTAATGAACTACAGGAAGAAATGGAACTATTAATATATTTACCTTCACGCTACTCTCCTTTATACAAACATAATGTCCTGCTCGTCTCTGATGGCAAAGATTATTTTCAACTTGGACGGATTGGCCGAATTGCCGATGAATTAATGGAAGACGAAATCATTGAACCAGTCATCATCGTCGGTATTCCATACAAAACCGTGCAAGAACGCAGACGTATGTATCATCCAGAAGGTGATCGACACAAAGCGTATATCCGTTTTTTAGCGCACGAGTTAATTCAGTATATTGATGAAACCTACCCAACATACCAAATGGGCTCTTCAAGAATGCTAATGGGCGATTCATTGGCAGCATCGATTTCCTTATTAACCGCTTTGAAATATCCAAACTGCTTTGGAAAGGTAGTGTTACATTCACCATTTGTTAACGAACAAGTACTCGAAGCAGTTAAAGCCAATCAAAACCCTGCCAACCTTTCTATTTACCATGTGATCGGTGATAAAGAAACGGATGTACCTACAACAGCTGACGGTAGATTGGATTTTTTAACGCCTAACCGCGAGTTGCATAAAGTTATTAAAGAAAAAAGTTTTCCTTACTATTATGAAGAACTGGATGGAGATCATACATGGAAATCATGGCAACCTGATATTCGCCGCGCTTTGATCGAAATAAATAGCCTTTAGTAATAGAAGGAGACATGTTAGACTATTTTCTGATATACTAAAATAGATGTACCTAAAATTCAGTCAATTCACAAGGAGGCAATCTTAAATGAAATACGGTATTGTTGCATTCCCTTCAAAGAAACTTCAAGACTTAGCAAACGGTTATCGGAAGAGATATGATCCGCATTATGCGCTGATCACACCTCACATGACGCTGAAAAATCCATTCGAAGCGAATGATAAGGAAATTGAAGAAGTAGCTAATGCATTAAAAGAAATCACCATCAAAAACAGTCCTTTTGAGATGAAGGTTACAAAAGTTAGCTCGTTCGCGCCAACGACGAACACAATTTACTTTAAAGTTGTACCGAATGAAGAAATTCTTACATTGCATAAGGATTTAAATGTAGACTTTTATCATGATGAAAATAATTATGCTTTTGTCCCGCATATTACCATTGCGCAAAACCTGACTTCCGGTGAACACGATGATGTGATTAACCAAATGAAAATGGTAGGTGTCGACCACACCGAAGTCATCGATCGTATTCATTTACTCTATCAATTAGAAGACGGATCGTGGACAGTGTATGAAACGTTCCGTCTTGATCGTGAGTCTTGATTTGCAGATGACAGTAAAAATCGTCTCAGATGAAAAAGGTCAGCAAGACGCGTATTCCGTCCGCAAAAAAGTGTTTGTGGAAGAACAAGGCGTCCCGCTGATCCTCGAGCTGGACGAACACGATCAAGAAGCGATCCACTTCGTTGTTTACGACGGGGCGGATCAACCAATCGGTGCTGGCCGCATGAGAGGGTTAGTAAATGCCCACGGTAAAATAGAGAGAATCTGTATTTTACCTGAACACCGTGGTAAACATCTTGGGAGTTTGATTATGAATACATTAGAAGAACATGCAATAAAGAAATCTATGAAAAAACTGATTTTGAATGCACAGTCCTATGCTGTGCCTTTTTACGAAAAGCTGGGCTACGTCGTCATATCGCCTGAATTCATGGACGCTGATATACCTCATCGCGCCATGGAGAAGAGTTTGTTGCACAACTGATTGGACAGTAAAAAATACCCTTTACCACTTTAATAACTAGTGGTAAAGGGTATTTTATTTATTGCGTCAGACATACGTGTTAATCGATTGGCCCTTTCCAACTACATCTGCAATTTCAGATGATAATTGGACTGGATTTGGCGCAATAAATCCTTTTTTAACTAAAGGTTGAGGTGCACGATTTTTTCGTTGTTTCATCTGCTCTTCACGACGTCTTTCCTCGTCTGCCAGAACATCTTCCCAATAGCTCGATTCTCCATTGTTCAGTCGCACAGGACTCACTCGTCCGATATAAGCAAAATTATGACGTTCATTGTTCATGCGTTCTGCATACTGTTGCGCTTGGTAATTTTGTATTGGTAGTATATAACCCACGACGTGCACCTCCCTTTTCAATCTAGCTTCGTTAGTAGTTTATCCACTTTACAAGCATTCTAAACATGTTTTAGTATATTTATTTTACTTACCACCTAGCATTTGTGATATATCGTTCAAATTCAGTCCTTTACCACTTGTCACAATGGAGTTAACTAATTCATCTTCTACTGATTGTGGCACATCTTTTTTAGCTACTTGACTAACTTTTTGAATGATTTTTCTTACTTGTTTTTCGTCTTTGAAATCGGCATATTGGATTGCGTTGGCTAATGCGAATACTTCCTCCATCGGCACACCCGTTTTAGATTCTATTTTTTTAAAGAATGAATCGTTCATATTCAGTTCTCCTCCTTAGAAATAGCTTCTGCCTACAATGATTAATAAAATAAACAGAACTACAATCAAGACGAATGAAGAACCGCCATAACGTTCACCACATCCTCCGCCGTATCCGTAGCCACCTTGAGATGGATAACATCCGTACATGAAAAACCCCTCCTTCCTTTCTTCTCTACTATATGCAGAGGAGAACGAATTGGAGAGGGCGTTTGAGTAGTTTAAATATTTCCTTTTGAAGTAAAGAGCAATGCGCCGATTAGGCCGAAAATGATTGCCGCACTGATTCCCGAACTTGTCACTTCAAACATGCCAGTTACCACACCGATTAGGCCATGTTTCTCAGCTTCTGCCATCGCGCCATGTGTCAATGCGTTACCGAATGAAGTAATTGGAATCGTAGCGCCAGTGCCAGCAAAATCAATAAATGGTTCATACCAGCCAATACCATCGAGGACCGATCCCGCCACAACCAATGAACATAATGTGTGAGCAGGCGTTAACTTTGCGACATCCATCAGTAATTGCCCGATGACACAAATCAAGCCACCCACTATAAACGATGTAATGTATATAGATATCATTCTGCCGTCACCTCATCCATTGTCAGTTCAATAGCGTGAGCGATACACGGAATCGTATCTCCTTGTTGAAATGACAAGGGGGATAGTAAAGCACCCGTTGCTAGCAATAAAACCCGCTTATACTCACCTGCCAGCATTTTTTGATAGACATCGGAAAAAAATACCGCTGCTGAACACCCAGATCCACTGGCTCCTGCTTTAAAGGACGGGTCATTTCCATAAAACTCTTCTCCGGCATCCCGAAAGTTTTTCGTATGCGGTAAACCATTTTCATTCGCTAACGCTTTAAAGATGTTGAAACCATTACTTCCTAAATCCCCTGTGATGATGGTGTCATAATCATCGATCGTCCTACCATGTCCTATTAAATGATTCATCAATGTATCACTGGCTGCTGGAGCCATCGCAGATCCCATATTCAACGGATCTGTCATCCCCATATCTATCACTTTTCCTACAGTGGCGCAGTTAATCACGGGCGTTCCTTGTTTATGTTGTCCAATCAACACTGCCCCAGCCGCCGTGACCGTCCATTGTGCAGTTGCTCCTTTTTGCGAACCATACTCAAGTGGATATCGAAACTGTCGTTCAATTGCATTATGATGACTAGACGAACCTGCAATGATCCAATTTGCGTGCTTCGCATCCGCGAGTAATGCCGCAGTAATCATAGAAGATACTGAAGTAGCACAAGCGGAAAACAGTCCGATATAGGGGATCGCTAGGGCATGGGCTGTAAAATTAGAAGGTGTCATTTGATTGACCAAATCACCAGTTAAGAAAAAATCCATTTTATCCGGTTGTTTCTTCGCTTTACTAAGTGCAATCAACACAGCATCATACATTAGTTGCTTATGACCGTCTTCGTTTGTCGGTAAATCACATCGCTCATCTTCATATAATTTATCGAATTTCTGTGCAAACACGCTTTTCTTTTTTTCCAGTGGACCTGCCGTTACACCTGTAGCATAAAGACTCGGCTTGGATTGAAAGGTCAACACGCCTCGTTTTACCATGAAGCCACACCAAATTTCACTAAGATGGTCTTGATCAGCGCTACGACGAAGGCAGAGAATACACCGAATAAAATAACTGAACCCGCTAATTTAAACATATTCCCGCCAACCCCTAGGACATATCCTTCCGATTTATGTTCAATAGCAGCTGAGACGACCGCATTGCCGAATCCCGTAATCGGCACCGCTGCGCCCGCTCCGCCAAATTGAGAAATCTTTTTATATAATCCAAATCCCGTTAACAGCATCGAAATAAAAATCATAGTGGCAACTGTTGGATTACTCGCTGTGCGTTCCGTAAAGTCAAAGTACGTAATGTAAAATAGTGCAATAAACTGTCCAATCAAACAAATCAATCCACCAGTCAAGAACGCTCTAATTACATTTTTCATAATAGGTGGTTTAGGTGATAACTCTTTCTCTATTTGGGCATACTTTTCCTGTTGCATTAGGTTTGCTCCTTTTCGATTGATTTGATTTTATCTATTTTCTTTCGATAATTTTTTTCGCTTTTTTTATTTATCAGCTTCTCCGTCTCCATCAAGATTTTACTGTCTGCTGACACCGTGATTTTCAAATCAGGATATTCACGTTCCAATTTCTTTTGAATTTTTCCAGCAATAGTCTTCTTTTGAAATCGGGAAAACGTATTGACACGGATCCCGGCAAGCAATTCATCTTCATATAGCAGTACCTTTGCTAGTTTCACATGTTCATTATTCATTAAAACTTTCTCTATCGAACGCTCATCGTACGAAGTAGTATTTTTAATATCCGTTCCTTTCTCACTACAACCAGTGAGTAGACCAACAATAAGTAACAATAGACTGAGTTTCTTCACAATCGACGCCTCCCTTCTATCTAGCATGTATCTTTTATGTCGGATTTATGCATATTGAGGAAAGCGCCCTGTCATGTCGTTTACCTATGCATAAAGTATAGAGAACGACAAACAGGAGGTGGACAGTAGTGGGATGTGAAAAAAAAGACAGCAAACATGGTGGCTGTCATAAGTCGAATTGTATTTGTGAAGTAGTACGCTTTATCCAACGCGTTCAGAATACGTGTCCGGAAGTGGATTGTGTTGAGTGTGATACCGATTGTTTCATGGCACCGCTCGGCAGTTTAGTCAGTCCGGTTAGAGGACGCGTCAACACCCGCGTATTCAGTTTATTGACGGGTAACGGGGACTATTTCAAGGCAGTATTCAGAGGTGGTAAACGGAAGCATTATCCTAAAATGACGGCAGAAGAATCACTGGTTAATCATAAGTCAACACATCATAAGCATACGAGTTGCGTTTCCGTCTTTTTCCGTGTGCAGACAGTGTTTGATTCTTGCTGTGCTACCATTCAAGTATTGCAGCCTTTGTATAACGGACACCCGTTTGATATTACTACAGACGGAAAAATCTGTTACGAGAAAATTTGTAAGGTGAATGGTTTCGGACCTACGAATACATGCTTGACGGTCGACTTGAGTTGCTTCTGCGGTATTCAGTGTATTGATGATGTGTTTATCAATTTCTGCGACGAAGATTAATTTGTTACTTGCAATGCTAAATGGCGGACCCTATAGGAATAGGGTTCGTCTTTTTGTTTTAGCAATAGTAATGTCAGAAGAATGGATGCATCGTTGCACTATCTTCACGGTAAACAACACAAGGCGAACCCATTTAACGGGTTCGCCTTGTTACTAGTAAGAATTAAATAGTGAATGATTGCTGTTTCCAAAGGATATCTAAGATTTCTTCAATGCGGACTGTAGTGATTTCTTTGTCCGATTTGATCCAGACGACTTCATTTTCTAAATCATGCAACTTTCCTTTGATACTACCTTTTTCAGTGATGATTTCTAAAGGAGCATATAATTCTTTACGGAATGGGTGTTGCAAGTATTCTAATCTTTGACGAATGAGTTGAGTTGCTAATAATTCTTGTTGGACCTCTAGTGACTCTGGTGCCGACAAGCTTTCTGCAATGGGTAAGACGACGGGATGCTCCAATCCTCTTGAGTGTTCTAGCTCAAAAACGGATGTGCTTTCTTCTTCGGCAATGGGGGTATATCGATATCTTCTAATAACAGGGCTTGAAATGAACAGTAACGGCTTTTCATGACGCATTTTCATCACTTCCTTTTAAGTAACATATGTAAGTAAAACGCCTAACGTTCCGAAATATAAAAAAAAACAGTATTCCCAGTTCATAAAGAACTAAGGAATACTGTTGCAAGACCTAGATAAATGACGACACTGATAACGTCGTTAAGAGTAGTAATAAATGGTCCTGAGGCCACAGCCGGGTCTACTTTCAGTTTATGCATAAATAACGGAATAAATGATCCCGAAATCGTTGCAACGAAAATCGAAACCATCATTGCTGCTCCTACTAATAAAGCGATCACCAGTTCATGCTTCCAGATAAAAATTAATAAAACGACAAATATTGCGCAAATTACACCTGTAATAATTCCAGTACCCGCTTCTCGTATCAATAACTTCAATTTACTTTCATCTTCAATATCACGTGTTGCGATACCACGAACCGCAACAGCAAGAGACTGGGTTCCACTATTTCCGGCAGTTCCGGCGATCAAGGGGATAAATGCGGCTAATAAAGCAACTTGAGAAATCGTTTCAGTAAATAAATCAATTAAGTTCGCCGTTAACATTCCAAGAACCAATAAAATCAGTAGCCATGGAATCCGTTTTTTGGCAGCAGAAAATGGGTTTTTATCAAAAGTATCCATCGTCGAGACACCGGCAAGTTTGGAATAATCATCCGATGCTTCTTCATCGATAACGTCAATAATGTCATCGACTGTAATAATCCCTAAAATATGTTGCTGGAAGTCGACAACTGGAACAGCTAGGAAGTTATAATCTTGAATCGTTCGGGCAACGTCTTCTTGGTCGTCGGAAACCGATACGCTGACGAGACGATCACTCATAATGGCGCGAATTAATGTATCTTCATCGGCAATAATCAAGTCTCGTAATGAAACGACTCCAGTTAAACGCTGGTAGTCATCCACAACGAAAATATAGTAAATCGTCTCAGCACTTGGTGCTTCACTACGTAAAATTGTCATAGCGGAACGAACAGTGGAATTTTCGGAAACCGTCACGAATTCCGTCGTCATGATCGAACCAGCTGTATATTCTTCATAGTGTAGTAATGCTTTAATTTGAATCGCTGCTTCTTTATCCATCAATGTTAGATAGCTAACGACTTTCTTTTTATCTAGTTCTTTCAGGACATCTACCGCATTATCCACAAACATGTATGAAATCATCTCTGCGGCATATGTCGCGTCCATCTCCTCAAGGAACTCTTCATATTCATCTTCTTCAATTTCACTTGTTTCAAATATTTCCGCAAGTTCTTTTGGCGATAAATAAAAATACATCAACTCCCGAAGCTCTGCACCAACTTCTTCATAAAAAGTCGCTCGATCATACGGATGAAGTACCAAATATTCTTTTCTGAACGAATGAATGTCCTCGTTGCTCAGCAATTCTCGCAACTTCACTGCATCCAAAACGATCTCACTTTTCATTTGTTCTGGTTGAGTAGTCATGATTTCACACCTTCCCTTCTGTACATACGGTACGCTAACACGTACTAGTAAGTTTCTATACAACGTGAGTACTGCTTTATATTAACAGAGTGGTTGCTGTTGAGAGAATCCGCACACTTGCTGACTTTGCCGTAAATAGTATTGCATATCTTCCGGCAACGGACTAGTAAAGTGCATTCTCTCTTTCGTTATCGGATGAAGTAAACTAACGCTAGAACAATGCAATGCTTGGCGTGGGAATACGTCTGGATTCGCATCGTATAAATCATCACCTATGAGTGGATGACCAAGCCATTGCATGTGCACACGAATTTGATGCGTACGGCCTGTATGCAACGTCAAGTCTATAACGGAGAAACAGTCTGCTTCATTACGATAATGCGCTTTTACGGACACATCGGTTTTTGAATACTGTCCATCCTCCCGCACAATTCTCTCAATAATACTGCCTTCTTTTCTACCAATCGGTTGTTCGATAGTCAAGAATGGCGTAGTAATTATACCTTCCGAGAATGCAGTATATTGACGTTGAAACAAATCTTGCGCCATTTGTTTGCTTAATAGATGGTGAATATGGCGGTTTTTTGCCACACAAATAATACCCGATGTATCTGTATCAAGACGCGTCACCATATGAGCTGTTGATAGAATACCTTCTGTTTCAAATTTTCCACAGACAAAATTCGCAAGCGTTCCAGAAGGATGATTGCGAGAAGGGATCGTGCTCTGTCCAGCTGGTTTATCAAGCATCAAAAGGGTTTCATCTTCATATAAAATGGATAACGCGCCCTCTTGTGGAATCAATCCATCACTCACTTGTTCCGGAGGGAATAATACAGTGACTTGATCACCAGGTTGCAACTTATGACGCACGTTTTGAGACTGTCCATTCACCAAGATCTCGCCACCGCGATATTTAATAGCCGTTAACGTCGTTTTGGAAATTTCATGCTGCGCTAAAAATTCACGAAGCAATCCACTTTCCTTCACAACGAATTGTAATTGAAACAGCGTATTATTTTTTCTTTTCATCATCTTCACGTTCATAGATTAAATCACTCGCTACAAATGACTCTTCTACACGTTTCCAGAATGGGAAAGGACGGAAGCGCGCAAAGCCCATCTTTTCATTGGACACTTTATATTCGATAGATTTGACATCTTTATGCAGGAGTTGCAAATGATCGACTGTCACCATGAAATCGGGACCTTTTACAGGTGTCAGTGTACAGATATGATGATCGGGTAAAATGAGCGGAGATCCTACTGTACGGAATACACGATTATTGATCGATGCCATTTCCGTCAATTGCATGGATGGCAATGAAGGATGGATAATCGCTCCACCAAGAGATTTACTGTAAGCAGTTGACCCTGACGGCGTCGACATACAAAGCCCGTCTCCTCTAAAACGTTCAAAGTGTTCTCCATTTAATTCAACATCCATCACCAACGTAACTTCAGGTGATTTTACTGTGGATTCATTCAATGCTAAATACGATGCACTTTTTTCAGAGTGACGATAATTGATCGTGACTTCAATCAAAGGATACTCGATGACTTCGTACTCTTGTCGTGCGATCAAGATCACCAACTTTTCTATTTCAGAAGGTTTCCAGTCCGCATAAAACCCTAAGTGACCCGTATGAATTCCCACAAACGATGTCTTATCCAAGCGGTGTATGTATTTATGGAAAGCATGCAATAGCGTTCCATCCCCACCAATGGACAACACAATATCCGGTTCTTCTTCATCATATTTCAAGCCGAAATCGCGTAAATACACACGTGCTTCTTTCATTAACTTATTGGATATCTCGTCATTTCGCGACTGAATTGTGAATTTCATAACATCACTTCCATTCTTTTTGTGAATTTCTTTTGCCATATATCAATTCACCTTTTCCAGCACCGGCTTGAATACTTCTTCTACAGCTGTACTGAATTCCTCGCCGTAGTTATCATTACCTTCAATATTAAAAATCAACGCCTGCAATTCGTCTGCAGCACCTGTTAATAGAATTTTCTCATCTTGCCACATCAACACAGGTTCTGCTTGGTGCAACAACATATCGACCAGTCCACTCCAACTGTCCATCGGGAAATACGCATACCGATAGCCTGTTTCGTGATCAAAAATATATACAAACGATTGACGATCCGTGTCTGTTAACATTTTTCCAGTTGGAGAACCTAACGGCCACTCTGCCTCCGGATTCAATATAAATTGAACTTCATTACCATTTTTACTTGTTCCAATGATTTCATTTTTTATATCCAAGACATCCACTTCCTTAATTAAAGTCTTTACGTTTAGTCTACCATATGCCACACGTAGTTGCATTTCGTTATTGTGCATTATGATAAGAAAGTTGGTATAATAGATATAATAAACGAACCCATTTACTATCTTCAATAAACAGGAGGAAAAAGTATGAATCTCGCCCCCATTAACACTCGGTTACTCCTTGAAATCAATACACTACAAACTCTTGGAGCGGTTCAATCCTTCAGTACTAATCCACCGACCAGCTCCAATCAGTTCCAAACGATGCTTACGCAATTGCTGGACGACAATATCATAAGCCCTGAACTCGCAAATCAATCCGCACAACTATTTAGCCAAGGAAGCAGCATACCACCATTTGATATATCGACAAAGCCAGGTAAAGAATCGGCTGCTGTATCACCAGACAACACGTCACTAGCAACCAATAATCCATACGCAGACATTATCAAACAAGCTGCAGAAAAATATCAGCTACCAGAAAAACTAATTGCCGCCGTCATCAAACAAGAATCCAACTTCAAAAGTAATGCGAAAAGTCACGCAGGCGCAGCCGGACTTATGCAACTAATGCCAGGCACAGCTAAATACCTCGGTGTGTCCAACCCGATGGATCCGGAGCAAAACATCATGGGTGGAGCGAAATACTTGCGTAGCATGCTCAACCAATTCGGCTCAAACGAAATGGCACTAGCAGCCTACAACGCAGGACCTGGGAACGTAAAAAAATACGGAGGCATCCCGCCTTTCAAAGAAACCCAGAACTACGTAAAAAAAGTCATGAACTACTACCACCAAACGGTGTAAACTTTTCGTTGTTTTTTTACAATGTGTCCCCACCACTATCTAGCCAATTGTAAGCGTAAGGCGACTACGAGAAGATTAGCTACGCCGTTAATCCGACTTTAGCGATCCAATCTGCTATATAACAAGAAACAAAATAAGCTCTTTTATTTGTATAGAAATTCGTTCGTTGATAGAATACAGATACAAAGCACGAAGGGGTGTGAATTCAATGACTCGAAAACCTGTCATCCCTTTTGAGGAGATCGGCGAGAAAAAATTACACGAACTGATTGAAACATTTTACGCAAAAGTGGCTGTTCACCCAGATCTCATTCCAATATTCCCTAATGATTTATCCGAAACCATTAGGAAACAAAAACAATTTCAAACACAATATCTCGGTGGTCCTAACCTATTCACGGAAGAGCACGGACATCCTATGATGAGAGCTCGACATAACCCTTTCCCTATAACACCTACACGCGCAGAAGCATGGCTAGCATGCATGGCTGAGGCAATGGACGATGTAGGACTGGAGGGTCCACTTCGGGAAGTCTACTATAAACGCCTTGTCTTAACAGCCAACCATATGGTAAATAGGAACGAGGAGGAAGATCAGTGAACTATCTAACTGTTATTGATGATACGTTACACTACTCTGCTTCAGTAAAGCCCATTGAACTCTATGTATTTCTTGATCCGTATTGTAAAGATTGTTGGTCACTGCAACCATTGCTACGTAAAATGCAAGTCGAATACGATCACTATTTCACGTTACGCATCGCGCTACGAACACCGATGACAAAATTGAATCCACCTTCTTTACTTGATCCAAACGATGCCAAGTCCACGAAGCGGTCAAACCCTTGTTTCCCTAATATTGCAGTAAAAGCTGCAGAGTTCCAAGGTAAGCGAGCTGGGTTCCGTTACTTATCCTGTTTACTTGAGTATTCCTTTTTGAAGAAGCGTGATGTGGCATCCTATTCAGTACTTGTTGAAATTGCTGCACGCATTAATTTAGACGTAGATGAATTTATCGCAGATTTTACTTCTGAAGAAACATCGCGTGCGTTGCAAGTCGATATGTATTTAGGTAACGAAATGGAAGTGGATGAAGCACCCACTTTTGTCTTCTTCAATAGCAATATTGAAGACGAAGGATTGAAAGTGAGCGGCCTCTATGACTATGCAATTTACGAACAGATTTTAGAAGAACTAACCGGAGGACAACTTCTACCAGAAATACCTCCTTCAATTGATTTGTTATTCAATCGTTTTGATTTACTCACAACGAAAGAAATTGCGGAAATGTGTCATATGACAGAAAAAGAAGCTGAACGCGAATTAAAGAAACGCTTACTAAAACAGGAAATCGAACGGATTCCCTTCCAAGATCGTACGCTATGGCGTAAAAAGCAACCTAATTGTTCGCTAATTAAATAGCCCTTATACCAGTCGAAGTCCAACCATTTCTTGGGACTTCGGCTTTTTTACGTAAAGAAAAGAGCATCCTCTCCTGGGGGGGAGTGAATGCTCTTCTTCAAAGGGAATGGGAGAAATGTTCACGTTCAAACAAAAGGGGTGTATGTTTGGTATGTGATTTATTCCACAATTACACCATATCATAAATGATTAATGACTTCAACAAATTATAACAGCTTTCATCCAAATGTCACGGTCTTCGCAGATCGCTGTCGAAACATGTAGTCAAAAATTACCCTCTCTTTGCCAATAGTTGTTCCAACTCATTTAATCGTGCTTCAAATACTCGGCACGCTTCCTCAATAGGCTTTTCAGATGTCATATCGACACCCGCTTTTTTAAGTACTTCAATAGGGTAATCGGATGACCCTGCTTTCAAGAAGTTCGTAATATAACGCTCTACTGCCGGCTCTCCTTCTTCTAAAATCTGCTTGCTGAGCGCTACGGCTGCACTATATCCTGTCGCGTATTGATAGACATAATAATTCATATAGAAGTGAGGAATACGTGCCCATTCTAAACCAATTTCCTCGTCACTAACAATCGCCTCTCCGTAATACTTTTTGTTCAAAGCATAATATTCTTCTGTTAACTTTTCAGCAGTCAACGGTACACCGTCTTGATCCAGCTTATGAATTAAGTGCTCATATTCCGCAAACATTGTCTGACGGAACACCGTCGCACGGAATCCATCCAGCCAATAGTTTAACAAGTAAATTCGCTGATCTTCGTCAGTCGTCACTTTTAATAAGTGATCATTCAGCAATGCTTCATTAACTGTTGATGCAACTTCCGCTACAAATATAGAATACCCACTATAAATGAATGGTTGATACTTACGGGAATAATAGCTGTGTACACTATGTCCGAACTCATGTGCTAACGTAAATAGATTGTTTACATTATCTTGCCAGTTCATTAAGATGTACGGGTTTGTTCCATAAGAACCTGAAGAATACGCACCTGAACGTTTTCCTTTATTTTCACGAACATCAACCCAGCGATTATCAAGCCCTTCTTTTACAACAGCCCGATAATCTTCTCCGAGCGGATGGAAGCTCTCAAGCATGGTTTCTTTCGCTTCATCGTATGTGTACTTCATCTTTGTATCTTCGACTAGTGGTGTATAGATATCCCACATATGAAGCTGATTCACATTCAATACTTTTTTACGCAGCGCTACATAACGATGTAATAATCCTAGGTTTTTATTGATGGTAGATAACAGGTTTTCATACACTTGCTCCGGAATATGGTTATTGGATAATGCTGCCGCTCTCGCTGAACTATAATTTCTAATTCTTGCGTTTACATTATGCCCTTTTACATTACCGCTTAATGTCGAAGCAAATGTATTTTTGAACTCTCCGTACCTTGCATACATTTCTTTAAATGCCGCTTCGCGAACTTTCGGGTCTTTACTCTCTAAAAATTGTGAATAACGGCCATGTGTTAATTGAATGTCACGGCCCTCTTCGTCTTTGACCATACCGAAAGTCAAATCCGCGTTGTTTAACATACTGAATGTTTCAGAAGACTTTCCCGTTACTTCAGATAACTGCGCGATTAATTGCTCTTGTTCGGAAGACAGAACGTGAGCGCGTTCTGCATTCAACTCTTCAAATTCTTGTTTATATAAACGCAAGCCTTCATGCGATTCAATCGTTTCATTCAATTTCTTTTCATCGATCGAGAGTAATTCTGGAGTGAAATAAGATAACGCTGTTGATATTTTCACGACTAATGTTCTAATTCGACCATCCATTGCCTGATAAAAGCTGTTCGTCGTATCCTGGTCTGTTTTAAGATGCGCATACGTGTACAATCTTCGCAGACGTTCTGCCAACTTGTCACGATATGTTAACGCTTCAAAAAGTGGATGTGCTCCATTTCCAAGAGTCCCTTTATACTGTTCTGCTTCTTTGGCCATCTCTTCAATTTTGCTGTACTCTTTATCCCACTCTTCATCAGATGAAAATATATCTTCCAAGCGCCATGTTTCCTCTTCAGATACTTCATCGCGCATCAATACTTTGTTATCATTCGTCAATCCAATTCCTCCTCCTGCATTTACCGTTATTTGATTCTCTTGTATTTTCTCAATTCCTGGCATGCATTGCAAGAAATCGCCCTGAAAGTATTTCCAGCACAAAATCTCTACCCATGAATTTATCCATTCGATAGATATCTATGCGCTGCTCTCTCAAGAAATCCACATAACTTTGACAAGCTTCCACTTGTTGGATTGAATCCCCTTCAAATGTTTTGACAAATGAATGAAGGATGGTGAGATTTAGTTGGAAGGGTGTATTCCTCATTTGTCGCATAACCGCAATAAGTAGCAATTGCCATTCACTATCAGACTCTGTAAATGCCGCTTGCCCAAATGTCGGAACGCCAATCCATGCAGGCAATTGAATGGGTTGCACACGCATTTCATAACACGCACGCAAAAAACGATGTTGGATACCTCTTTGATTATACCCAATTACCGACCGAAGATACTTTCGGCGTGCAGATTGATATTGACGCGCCAGTTCTTCAATATCTTTTATGGATGGAGTGGCAGGAATAGCAAATGGAATGGTTTGATGTTTGCTTCGCATGATGGAGTGACATACCGCAAACGCGGTGCCTCGAAGATGGATGAAATGACTAAGGTAGTGAAATTGTTGCTTTAGCGGATTGTACGTTATGAACACGGATAAAACTTCTTTACTAGGTGAATGAAGTTGACGGATAAAGTGTTGTTGGAATTGCGTGAATCGATGAGTAAGAACAAACGCTGAAGAGTCTTGCACTTTTTGAGGTGTTAGTACTATCCAAATTGGCGTCATATTTACCATATCGTAGCCTGCGTTACGCTCAAGGATACGGGCTATGGGAATCGTACTGCATTGGAATTCAATAGGGACTTGCTCGTTTCGCCATGTTACAAGCAGATCGGGACGTTGCCGGATGTCAGGCAAATAAGGTTCCATTGCTGTTTGTAGATGCAGACGTGAAAATAGTTCATAGAGTTGGATTTTACCGAGCAGATGGGTTGGGGACTCCCCTTCTGAGAAACTGTCCCGGCAAGTGGTTTGCTTCAGATGGGCAAAGTGTGGAATTACAATATCGCCGACTTTCAGGAGTACTTGTTCTTTGCACTGTGGACAATGAAAGGTTTCGTTTTTACGCCACTCTCGTAAGTCGGCCAGGGACCACTGCCGTGTTAGCACGACTTGCTTCTCGCCATTTGTAAGAGCTGTTAACAAGGCCTTCACACTCCTTCTTCTCTATACTACGAATTTTCTGATTAGTTGGCAAGAGAAAGTTTCATGATTCAAACTTGCAGATGCATGACTACGGCCTACCCCGCAGTTTTGCTTGCGCTACTGAGTAGTGATGATGTGGATGATAGTACTAGAAAAAAAGACTTTTTACGTTACCCAACTTAGAAATCTATTTGACAGAAGCACTACGCGGCTGCCCGTCTTGCTGACTTTTTGTTGGGTACGTCGCTCGACTTATTTTTGGATCCTGAAGTTAGCGAGTGTTCACTTTCTGGACCCGCGCAGGCACGTGGGGGATTGCCTCCAGCCATGAGCCAGCTGGCGGTAGGTCTGCCAGTTGTCTCATGGCCACGGCCTACCCCGCAGTTGTGCCTGCGCTACTTTGGGGGAATGAATTAGTTTGTGTTTCTAGTAAAAAGAAAACCAGTGACATGGTGATAGCTATTATGTATTTCTTGCTCACTTTTGTTGGGGACATCGCACGACTTATTTTTGGATTCTGAAGTTAGCAAGTGTTCACTTTCTCGACCCGCGCAGGCACGTGGGGGATTTAATTTGGTTTTGGTTCTTAGTAGGATAATAAAATGATAAATTGTGTACCCTACCCAACCCGGAAACATGGTTGGTGCAAAGTCTATGCAACTGCCCGTCTTGCTCACTTTTTGTTGGGGACGTCGCTCGACTTATTTTTGGGTACTGAAGTTAGCGAGTGTTCACTTTCTTGACCCGCGCAGGCACGTGGGGGATTGCCTACAGCCATGAGCCAGCTGGCGATGGGGCTGCCAGTTGTCTCATGGCCACGGCCTACCCCGCAGTTGTGCCTGCGCTACTTTGGGGTAATGAATTAGTTTGTGTTTCTAACAAGAGGAAAACCAGCGGCATTGTGATAGCTATCATGCATTTTTTGCTCACTTTTGTTGGGTACGTCGCTCGACTTATTTTTGGGTTCTGAAGTTAGCAAGTGTTCACTTTCTCGACCCGCGCAGGCACGTGGGGATTGCCTAAAGCCATGAGCCAGCTGGCGATGGGGCTGCCAGTTGTCTCATGGCCACGGCCTACCCCGAAGTTGTGCTTGTGCTACTTCGGGGTAATGAATTAGTTTGTGGTTCTAGCAAAGAGAAAAACAGTGACATTGTGATAGCTATCACTTGTTTCTTGCGAATGAAGTGCCCCGAAGATGCTAGCAAAACAAGGGACATCAGCTATTATGCAACCTTGAAACGCTTTTGGCAGAACTATTACCCCGCTGCCCATCTTGCTCACTTTTGTTGGGGACGTCGCTCGACTTATTTTTGGATTCTGAAGTTAGCGAGTGTTCACTTTCTGAACCCGCGCAGGCACGTGGGGGATTGCCTCCAGCCATGAGCCAGCTGGCGATGGTGCTGCCAGTTGTCTCATGGCCACGGCCTACCCCGCAGTTGTGCCTGTGCTACTGTGGGGAAATGAATTAGTTTGTGTTTCTAGCAAAGAGAAAAACAATGACATTGTGATAGCTATCATGTATTTCTTGCTCACTTTTTGTTGGGGTCGTCGCTCGACTGGTTGTTGGGTACTAACATTAGCGAGTCTTTGCTTTTCGGACCCGCGCAGGCACGTAGGGGATTGCCTACAGCCATGAGCCAGCTGGCGATGGGGCTGCCAGTTGTCTCATGGCCACGGCCTCCCCCGCAGTTGTGCCTGTGCTACTGTGGGTGAATGAATTAGTTTGTGTTTCTAGCAAAGAGAAAAACAGTGACATGGTGATAGCTATCACTTGTTTCTTGCGAGTGAAGTGTATGAACTGTCCTACACACTATCTAACGAAGGCGCCTGCTGTGGTAGGCGAAGTAAGGAGACAGAGACAGGCGCACTTCCTGTCTGTGG